>NZ_JBEZFH010000260.1:0-9333 GCF_040649355.1 Sphaerisporangium sp. NPDC049002
GTAGTTGTCGAGGATGTCGAGGATGCCGGCGATCGGGATGAGGACGTCGTCGTCACCGATCACGGGCTCGCCGGGACGGCCACCGGTGCCCGTGCGGGGACCGCTGAAGCCGCCGCCGCCACCGGGACGACCGGCGCCACCGCCGCCGCCACCGGGACGACCGCCACCGCCGCCACCGCCGGGACGGCCACCGCCGCCACCGGGACGACCGCCGCCGCCACCGCCGCCACCCTGACCGGGACCGGACGGGCGCGAGGGCATCATCATCGGGTTGGGACGCGGACCACCGGGACGGGGGCCTCCCGCACCGGGGCCGGGACGCGGGCCCGCCGAACCGGGACCCGGACGCGGACCGGCCGCTCCGGGAGGACCGGAACGGGCGCCCGGAGGACGCGGCATCGCGCCGTCGCGGGGACCGCCGCCCTCACGGCGGGGCTCGCGCGGACCGGCGCCTTCACGGCGCGGCTCGCGGGGACCGCCTTCACGAGGGGCGCCGTCACGGGTGGGAGGAGCCCCACCGTCACGTGGCGGACGCGCCGGGCGCTGGCCCATGCCGCTCGCGTTGGAGGAGAAGGGGTTGTTACCCGGACGCGGGCCGCGCGGACCCGGCTTCGGGCCTCCGGGACGAGGAGCGCCGCCGGACGCCGGAGCGCCGGAACGCGGACCCGCCGGAGCACCACCCGGCGCGCCGCCGCCGGGGGCGGAGGGCGCCGCGGGGCGCTGGGCCGGACCGGGCCGGGGACCCGGCCTCGCGCCGGGACCTGGCCGCGAGCCCGGCGCCGACTGGCGCGAGGCGTCGGAACGGGGCGCCTCGGACCGGGGCGCGTCCTGACGAGGGGCGTCGGTGCGAGGAGCCTCGAACCGGGGCGCCTCCGAACGCGGGACCTCGGGACGCGCGGCCGGGCGAGCCGCCTCGGGACGGGCCACCTCAGGGGCGGCCTCGGCGCGAGCGGCCTCGGGACGCGGCGCCGCCGGGCGGGGAGCCTCCTGCGGAGGCTGGCTGACATGGGGCATCGGAACGGGCGGACGGGGCGCGACGTTCGCGGGACCCGGTCGCGGACCCGGCTTCGGGCCGGGGCCCGGCCGCGGAGCCTGCTGACCAGGTGCCGGCGCACCGTTGCCGGCCGGGCTCTGCGCCGGCCGGGGAGACGCCTTCGACGGCGCCCTGGACGACCTGTCGCCGCCCCTGGAATCGGACGGCCCCTTGAGGGCCTCCGTGAGCTTGCGGACCACCGGCGCTTCTATCGTTGAAGACGCCGATCGAACGAACTCGCCCATTTCTTGGAGCTTGGCCATCACGACCTTGCTCTCGACTCCGAACTCCTTGGCGAGCTCGTAGACTCGGACCTTCGCCACTGCACTCCCTAACTCGGCCCGGGAGGCTGTGCCGCCGGACCGTCGCTACCTAGACGTACTCATCGCCGCATGCTCATCAGGCGCTCATCGCTATCTGACCCGCCCATCGACTCGGCGTCCTACATGACAGTTGGTAACCATTCACCCGGTCCTACTCGACGTCAAGCCCCGCGAGAGAAGCTCGCAGGCACGCCATGTCGAGCGATCCCGCGACGCGAAACGAGCGCGGAAACACCCGGCGACGTTCGGCGAGCTCCAGGCAGCTCAGTGCCGGATGCACATAAGCACCCCGGCCCTGCAGCCGTCCTCGCTGGTCGGGAACGATCTCGCCCTCGACCACCACCAGGCGGAGCAGCTCGGACTTTACCGTGCGAACCCGGCAGCCCACACACGTTCTCAGCGGGGCCGCCCGGCCACCGTATTCAAGCTTACCTTGTGGAGGCATCGGCAGGACCGACCGCATCCCCCGTCGCCGTCGCCTGGGTATCGGGACGGATGTCGATGCGCCACCCGGTGAGGCGAGCGGCGAGGCGGGCGTTCTGCCCCTCTTTGCCGATCGCGAGCGAAAGCTGGTAGTCAGGCACGGTCACCCGCGCCACGCGACCCTCCAGATCGATGACCTCCACATGCGAAACCCGCGCGGGAGACAGGGCATTCCCGACGAAATCGGCTGGGTCGTCGGACCAGTCGATAATGTCGATCTTCTCGCCGTGCAGCTCGGTCATCACGTTGCGCACCCGCGACCCCATCGGGCCGATGCAGGCTCCCTTGGCGTTGACGCCGCCCCTGCGGGACCGCACCGCGATCTTGGTGCGGTGACCGGCCTCGCGGGCGATCGCGGCGATCTCCACCGTGCCGTCGGCGATCTCGGGGACCTCCAGGGCGAAGAGCTTCTTCACCAGGTTCGGGTGGGTGCGGGACAGCGTGACCGACGGCCCCTTGTGCCCCTTCTTCACCTGGACGACGTAGCAGCGCAGCCGCTCGCCGTGGATGTACTCCTCACCGGGGACCTGCTCGTTGTGCGGCAGGATCGCCTCGATCTTGCCGAGGTCGACCAGCACCACCCGAGGGTCCTTGCCCTGCTGGATGACGCCGGCGACCAGCTCACCCTCGCGGCTGGCGAACTCGCCGAAGTTGATCTCGTCTTCCGCGTCCCTCAGCTGCTGAAGGATCACCTGCTTCGCCGTGGTCGCGGCGATGCGGCTGAAGTTGCCAGGGGTGTCGTCGTACTCCCTGATCACCTGGCCCTCGTCGTCGAGCTCCGCGGCGTAGATCATCACGTGCCCGGAGGCTCGGTCGAGCTCCGCGCGCGCCTTGGAGGAGGCCCCCTCGGTGCGGAAGTACGCGATCAGCAACGCATCCTCGATGGCCTTGACGACCAGGTCGAAGGAGATGTCCTTCTCCCGCTCCAGGCTGCGCAGGACGCTCATGTCAATGTCCACAAGGCTCCCCCCTAGCCCTCGTCGCCGTCGTCGGCGTCTTCTTCATGGTCAAGCACGTCTTCGTCTTCGTCGTCGAGCCGGCGGAACTCCACCTGCACCCGGCCCTTGCTCAGCTCTTCCCACGCCAGCAGGCGTGGCTCGGGCGCGTCCGAGAGCTCGACACCGGCGTCGCCGACGGCCAGGACGCGGCCCTCCAGCGAGCTGCCGTCGCGCAGGTCGGCCTTCACCAGGCGCCCCTTGGCGCGCCGCCAGTGCCGGGGCTCGGTCAGCGGGCGGTCGACCCCGGGGGAGGTCACCTCCAGGACGTACGGGCTGCCGCCCATGACGTCGCTGTCGTCGAGCGCCTGCGACACCACCTGGCTGATGTCGGCGACCTTGTCGAGGCTCACCCCGTCGTCGCCGTCCACGATGACGCGCAGGAGCCTCCGCTTGCCGGCGGGAGTGACCGTGACATCCTCAAGGTCGAGACCCTCCGCCGCGGCGACGGGCTCCAGAAGCTTTATCAGGCGGTCACGTCGAGCGTCGGCGCCCATGCTGACCTCCCAGTTGAATTATCGGCCATCTCGCGAGAGGGCCGAAGGCGTACCTCGCCCAACGGTTCACCAGCCTATCGACACCGGGGCACGGAAAGAGCGTCACTCGGTTACCCACCCGGCGACGCGCCGTACGATGCTATGTGCCAAGCCAGGAAAAGCCGTCATCCACGGGAGGCCACACCGTGCGTCAGCAGGCCCTGACCCGGCGCGCGGTGCTGCGTGGCACCGCCGCCGGTGCGGTCGCCGTGGCCGTCGCCGGTTGCTCGGCGCGGGAGACCCCGCCGCCGGCGCCCAAGCCGCCCGACCCCGAGACCGTGCTGCTCACCGGCGTCATCGCCGACAAGGAGCGCATGGTCGCGCTCTACCGGCAGGCCGTGCTCTCGGGCGGCAAGATGGCCGCCGTGCTCGGGCCCTTCCAGCAGCGCCACGAGGTCCACCTGGCGGAGCTGCGGCGCCGCCTGCCCCCGAGCCCCGCGCCCGCCTCGCCGACCCCCTCGGCGGCGGCCGGCTCCCCGCCCGCCGCCGCCAGGGTCTCGGTCGGCCGGTTGCGCGAGCTGGAGCGCAAGGCGGCGGCCGCCCGGCCCCGCCAGATCGCGAACGTCTCCCCGGCCCTGGCGCAACTCCTCGCCTGCATCGGCGCCTGCGAGGCCGCGCACGCGGTGGCACTGGCGAGGGCGACATGACCGACGCGCTCCAGGGGCTCAACAAGGTGCTCGACGCCGAGCACGCCGCCGTGTACGCCTACGGCGTCGTGGGCGCCCGCACCAGCGGCGGCCAGCGGTCGTCGGCGTCCGCCGGCTTCAACGCCCACCGGGCCAGGCGCGACCAGATCCGCCAGCTGATCACGGCCAGGGGCGGCACGCCGTCGGAGTCCGGCGCGGCGTACGAGCTGCCCTTCCCCGTCGCCGCGGCCGCCGACGCGGCCCGGCTCGCAGCGCTGGTGGAAGACCGCGTCACCGCCGCCTACCTTGAGCTGACCGCCGTGGAGGACACCGCGCTGCGGCGGCTCGCCGCCATGGCCATGCAGGAGTGCGCGGTCAGGGGGTACGGCTGGCGCCCGGCGATCGCCGCCCTGCCCGGCTGGCCCGCCCCCGCCGCCGGCCCCTCCCCGAAGGGAAGGCCGGGCACCTCGCCGCCGGTTTCCCTTGACCAGTAGGCGATTTCGTCGACACACCGGCGTTTGCGGGTGGTGTCCCGGGTAGTTGCTCGTCCATCGGAAGAGCACGGAGGGACACATGGGCTGGAGTTACCGTAAGTCGATCAAGATGGGGCCGTTCAGGCTCAACCTTTCGCGGAGCGGTGTCGGGCACAGCTACGGCGGACGTGGCTTCCGTGTCACGAAGGGCGCCGACGGGCGGCGCACCATCACCGTCAACCTGCCGGGCGGCTTCCACTGGCGCAAGACGATGGGCAGCGCGCGCGACTAGACGAGTTCGCGTACGACGCCGAGAGCGCGTGCCGTACGGCCTGAGCCTGGAACGGCACGTGAAAGGGGGGCTCGCCACCCCGGGCCGAGAGGCGGCGAGCCCCCCTCACCATGCGTGGGGGACGCGGAGGGTCAGGGGCGGCCGGGCAGCGGGTCGGCGCTCACCGCGGCGAGCACGCTCTCGGTGGCCTCGGCGAGCGGGACCTCCTCCTTGACACCGGTCCTGCGGTCGCGCAGCTCCACGACGCCCTGGGCGAGCCCCCGGCCGACGATCAGGATCGTCGGGACGCCCAGCAGCTCGGCGTCCTTGAACTTCACGCCCGGCGACACCCCGGCGCGGTCGTCGACGAGGACGCGCAGACCCTTGGCCTCCAGCTCCTCGGCGAGCTTCAGCGCCGCCTCGACCTGGTTGTCCTTGCCGGTGCCGACCACGTGCACATCGGCGGGCGCCACCTCCCGGGGCCAGACCAGGCCCAGCTCGTCGTACTTCTGCTCCGCGATCACGGCCACGGCGCGCGAGACGCCCACGCCGTACGAGCCCATGGTGATGCGGATGGGCTTGCCGTCAGGGCCGAGCGCGTCGAGGCCGGCCGCGTCGGCGTACTTGCGGCCGAGCTGGAAGATGTGGCCGATCTCGATGCCACGGTCGATGGACAGGGGGTGGGCGCACCGGGGGCAGACGTCGCCCGCGCGCACCTCGGCGGCCTCGATGGTGCCGTCGGGCTCGAAGTCGCGGCCCACGACGACGTTCGCCGCGTGCTTGCCCTGCTCGTTGGCTCCGGTGACCCAGGCGGAGCCCGCCACGACGCGGGGGTCCACGAGGTAGCGGATGCCCAGCTCCTTGAGGACCTGGGGGCCGATGTAGCCGCGGACCAGGCCGGGGTGCTTGGCGAAGTCGCCCGCCTCGAAGATCTCGGGAACGCCCGGGGCGAGCGCGGCCTCCAGGCGCTTGAAGTCGACCTCACGGTCGCCGGGCACGCCGACGATCACCGTCTCCGACTCGCTGGAGCCGGGCGTGCGCACCTTGACCACGACGTTCTTGAGGGTGTCGGCGGCGGTCACACCGAGCCCGTACCGCTCGTTGACCAGGGAGACCAGGGAGTCGATGGTCGGGGTGCCGGGGGTGTCGAGCACCTTGAGGGCGGGGTGCTCACCGGTCACGGCCGGGAGGGCGGGCGTGACGACGGCCTCGGCGTTGGCGGCATAACCGCAGTTGCGGCAGGCCACGAAGGTGTCCTCACCGGTGGCGCAGGGGGCGAGGAACTCCTCGGAGGCCGAGCCCCCCATGGCGCCCGACATGGCGAAGACGATCTTGTAATCGATGCCGAGCCGGTCGAACAGCTTGATGTAGGCCTCGCGGTGCAACTCGTACGAGCGCTTGAGGCCGTCGTCGTCGAGGTCGAAGGAGTAGGAGTCCTTCATGATGAACTCGCGGCCACGCAGGATTCCGGCCCGGGGACGCGCCTCGTCGCGATACTTCGTCTGGACTTGGTAGAGGATTACCGGATAGTCCTTATAGGAGGAGTACTCCCCCTTGACCATGTCGGTGAACATCTCCTCGTGGGTGGGCCCGAGCAGGTAGTCGGCGCCCTTGCGGTCCTTCAGCCGGAACAGCGTGTCGCCGTACTCGGTCCAGCGGCCGGTGGCCTCGTAGTAGTCGCGGGGCAGCAGCGCGGGGAACAGGACCTCCTGGCCGCCTATGGCGTTCATCTCCTCGCGCACGACGCGGGCGACATTCTCCATGACGATCTTGCCGAGGGGCAGCCATGAGTAGATGCCCGGGGCGACGCGGCGGACATAGCCGGCGCGGACGAGCAGCTTGTGGCTCGGCACTTCCGCGTCCGCCGGATCCTCACGCAGGGTGCGCAGGAACAGGGTGGACATACGCAGCGGCACGGCTACTCCTCGGTCGCGGGGATTGACAGGTATACAGGCTATCGAGTCTCGCGCGGGCGTCGCCCGATTTACGTCCGCGACCCCTGCCCGGCGCCCCCTTGGCCAAGCAATCGCTTGTTAAGCTACCAGCGTGGATCCCACCAAGGAGCAGCACGAGCTGCGCGTCACGGTGCGCGACTTCCTGCGCGACGCGTGCCCACCCGCCCCGGCCTTCACCGGCTCCCCCGAAACGGGCGCCGGGGACGCGCGGGAGCTGTGGAGGAGGTTCGCGGGCGAGCTGGGGGTGGCCGGGCTCACCGTCCCGGAGGAGTACGGCGGGGCGGGATGCGGCATGGCGGAGGTGGCCGTCGTCTGCGAGGAGCTCGGCCGGTCCCTGTCGCCGCTCCCCTACCTGTCGACCGCCGTGCTCGCGGCGGAGGCGGTCAAGGCGAGCGGGGACCGGGAGGCGATGCGCCGCCTGCTGCCGCGGATCGCCGGCGGGTCGGCGACCGCGACGGTCGTGCTGCCGGGCGAGGCCCGCCTGCGGCTCGACGGGCAGCGCCTGCACGGCTCGGTCCCGTACGCGCTCGACGGGGAGGTCGTCCTGGCCTACGTGGGCGGCTCGCTCGTCGAGGCGCGGCCGACGGCGCGCAGGCCGCATGCGACCCTCGACCGCACGCGCCCGCTCGCCGAGCTGGTCTTCGACGGCGCCCCGGCACGGCGGCTCGGGGACGCACGCCCCGCCGCGCGGGTGCGCGACCTCGGCGTGGCCGCGCTCGCCGCCGAGCAGGCGGGCGGAGCGGCGCGCTGCCTGGCCGCCGCCGTGGCCCACGCCAAGAAGCGTCACCAGT
Source organism: Sphaerisporangium sp. NPDC049002 (assembly GCF_040649355.1). Classification (NCBI taxonomy): domain Bacteria; kingdom Bacillati; phylum Actinomycetota; class Actinomycetes; order Streptosporangiales; family Streptosporangiaceae; genus Sphaerisporangium; species Sphaerisporangium sp. NPDC049002. The sequence continues at coordinate 7,487 of NZ_JBEZFH010000260.1, forward strand.
TCGGCCGTCCGATCGGCTCCTTCCAGGCGGTCAAGCACAAGCTGGCCGACATGCTGCTCGCGGTGGAGTCGGCGCGGTCCGCCGCGTACGCCGCCGCACGCGCGACCGAGGAGGAGCTGCCCGTGCGCGCGGCCATCGCCGGGTCGTACTGCACCGAGGCCTATCTGGCGGCGGCGGGCGAGAACATCCAGATCCACGGCGGCCTCGGCGTCACCTGGGAGCACGACGCCCATCTGTCCTTCAAGCGCGCCACCTGCGACGCCCAGCTCTTCGGCCCGCCCCAGGCCCACCGCGCGCGCCTCGCCGCGTCGCTCTTCCCTTCGTCGCCGGCAGCCGCGCGCCGGATCGCGACCCGGGTTCCCCGCACCCACTGACCCGCGCCCGCCACGACGCCCCTCGAAGAGGGCACTGCTTGTTGCGGCTCGTCGCGGCTGGTAATCTCGCCAAGCGAGCGCTTGGTTGAATTGGGTTTGGGTCGAGTGGTGGAACGGAGGCGCGGATGACGTCCCTACGGATCAGCCTGGGATACGAACTGGAGGTCCGCGGGCGCACCCGCGAGGTGGAACGGCGGACGTTCGAGAACGTGATCGACCAGGTCGTGCTCGGGGACCGCCTGGGATACGACACCGCGTGGTTCGTGGAGCACCACTTCACCCGGGGCTTCTCCCACTCCTCCGCCCCCGATCTGGTGCTCGCGGCCATCTCCCAGCGCACCGAGCGGATCCATCTCGGCCTCGGGGTGGTGCTGCTGCCCTTCCAGTCCCCCATCCGCACGGCGGAGCGGGTCGCCACCTTGGACCTCCTCAGCAACGGGCGCGTCGAGTTCGGCACGGGCCGGGGCGCGTCGCCGCTCGAATACCAGGCCTTCCAGCGGCCGTTCGAGCAGTCCCGCAAGATCTGGGAGGACTGCCTGGAGGCGGTGCTCGCGATCTGGAACGCCGACGGCGAGCCGATCACCCGCTCCAACGAGTTCTTCGAGATCCCCGACGTCGCGGTCTACCCCCGGCCCACCCAGGTGCCGCATCCCCCGGTCTGGGTCGCGTCGACCTCCCTGGAGGGCTACCTCGCGGCGGCCAAGCACGGGTACCACCTGCTCGGCATGACCATGCTCAAGGGCATCGACGACGTGGCATCGGACATCGCACGGTACAAGGAATGCCTCGCCGACCACGGCTTCGACCCCGCCACCCGCAGGATCGCGCTGATGATCCCGTGGCACGTCGCGCCGACGCGCGAGGAGGCCATCGCGACCGCCGCCGACCCGGTCCTGTGGTACATCCGGCGGCAGGTCAACCTGGTGACGCCGCCCGACTACTACGACGCCCGGCACGCCACCCACAAGGTCCTCGGGCAGCTCGCCGCCGGGCTGCCGCCCGACGAGGCGATGGCGACGCTGCGCGAGCACCTGATGGTCGTCGTGGACGACGTGGAGGGCTCCCGCAAGGCCGTCGCGAGGATCGCCGAGGCGGGGGCCACCGACCTGATCCTCCAGGCGCAGGTGGGCGGCCTCGCCCACGACCGCGTACGCGACTCGATCGAGCTGTTCATGGGGGAGGTCATGCGTTGACGACGACCCGCTGGCTGACCAGGGACGACCTGGGGGCGGCCGCCCGTACGGCCACCGGCCTGCTCCAGGTGGCGCCCGACGCGTCGAGCGCGTGGCCGCTGGACCCCGGTGAGACGGCCGCCGGCGGCCTCACGGCGCGGGCGCTGCGGGCGGCGGGGGTCGGCGACCGCGACCGGATCGTCGTGGGTCTACGGCACCGTTGGCGGCACCTCGCCGTCCCCGACGCCGACCATCACCCCCACCGGCGACCCGGGTGGCGACAAGCTGCTCTCGTACAACA
>NZ_JBEZFH010000261.1:0-9288 GCF_040649355.1 Sphaerisporangium sp. NPDC049002
CCCACCCTCAGCTGGTGATGTCGCGGCCGGAGAAGCGGCCCCAGGCGATCGAGCCGAACACCACCGCGTAGGCGGCGAAGACGAGCAGCCCCTGGCCTATGACGTCGGTCGCGACCGGATCGCGCAGCGCCCCGTCGAACGAGCCCCACCAGGAGGTCAGAAGGTACGGCTCCACCGGCGCGAGCTGCGGGATCACGCCGAGGACCTGGGAGAACACCACCGTCACGACGGTCGCCGCGACGGCGCCGATGGGCACCTCGGTCAGGGTCGAGACGGCGAGGCCGACGGCCCCGAGCGCCGCCATCCCCGCGGCGCTGTAGCCGGTGACGATCAGGACGCGCAGCAGCCCGTCCGCGAGCGGGACCGTCGTCCCCGACAGCAGCGTGACCGGCCCCACCGGGAACAGGGCGAACCCCGTGACCAGCGCGGCGACCGCGACGACCGTGCAGGCGGCCAGCCCGAAGACGGCCACGTTGGCGAACTTGACGGCCAGCAGGCGGGTGCGCCCTGCCGGGGCGGTGAGCAGGTAGCGCAGGGTGCCGCCGTTCGCCTCGCCCGCGATCGCGTCCCCCGCGACGACCGCGACGGCCAGCGGCAGGAGCAGCGGGACCAGCATCGACAGCGCCACGAAGGTCAGCATCAGCCCGTTCCCGCCCACCTGCGTGATGATCGACGGCGCGTCGCCGTCTCCGCCCACCACGCGCAGCACGATGCCGATCAGCACCGGGACGACGGCGAGCACGACCAGCATCGCGATGTTGCGCGGCCTGCGGAAGGTCAGGCCCAGCTCCGAGCCGAGCAGCCGCACCGCCGCGCGCGCCGCCCCCGGGCGCGCGGCCACGGCCAGGGCCGGCTCCGCCGCCTGCCCGCCGGGGCGCGCGAGCGCGAGCGCCGGCGCCGCCGTTTCCGCCGATCTAACCGTCGACATCGAATCCCTCTCCTGTCAGGCCGACGAACAGCTCTTCGAGGCTCGGCCGCAGGACGGCGAAGCCCCGTACGGAGACCCCGTCCCCGACCAGCTCGGCGACGACGCGTTCCGGCGCGACCGCGCCGATCTCGGCCGTGACCTCGTCGATCCCGGCGCGCACGTCGGCGAGCCCGATGAGGTTCAGCACGGACGCCGCCTGGGCGGCGTGCGGGGTCTCCACGCGCACGCGCGGCGCGTGGCCGTCGCGCAGCCCGGCGATCGGCCCCTGGGCCACCAGGCGGCCGGTGCGCATCACACCGACGTGGGTGCACATCTGCTCGACCTCGGTCAGCAGGTGGGAGGAGACGAAGACGGTGGTGCCGTCGGCCGCGATCTCCTTGATGAGCGACCGCACCTCCCTGGTGCCCTGCGGGTCGAGCCCGTTGGTCGGCTCATCCAGCACGAGCAGCTCGCGCGGGCCGAGCAGGGCGCCGGCGATGGCCAGGCGCTGGCGCATGCCGAGGGAGTACGCCCGGTAGCGCTTGCCGGCCGCCGCGGCGAGCCCCACGCGGTCGAGCGCGGCGCCGACGCGGGCCCGCACCGTGCGGGGGTCGGCCGTGGGGTCGGCGGCGTCGTACCGGCGCAGGTTCGCCTCGCCCGACAGGTACGGGTAGAAGGCGGGGCCCTCGACGAGCGCGCCGACCTTCGGCAGGGCGGCGCCGAGCCCGGCGGGCATCGCGTGCCCGAGCACCTCGCACCCGCCGCCGGTCGGGTTCGTCAGGCCCAGCAGCATGCGGATCGTCGTGGTCTTTCCTGACCCGTTCGGGCCGAGGAACCCGAAGACCGAGCCGCGCGGCACGGCCAGGTGGAGATCGTCGACGGCGACCTGCCCACCGCGGAAGCGTTTGGTGAGCCCGCGCGAGACGATCGAGCAGTCTTCGGCGGGGACCGTTTCCGAGGCCGGGTGCGGGATCCGGCGAGGGGGCGCCGCCTCGTACGCCCCCTCCCCCGTCATCGTCGTCGTCACTCGCGGCCGGCCGCCTCGGTCAGCGCCTCGGGCGTGACGGCGCCCACCAGCAGCCTGCCGTCGTCGGTGATCAGCGCCGACACGAGCTTGCTCTGGATGAGCCTGCCGCTCCCGAAGGGCCCGGAGACCCGCTTGGCCGACTTCAGCAGCGAGTCGACCGCCCCGGCCGGGTCGCCGCCCTGCCGGGCGCCCCGGTTTCCCGTGGCGGGCCCGCGCAGGTCGGCGAGCGAGAACGGCACCTCGGCCACGGTGGTCCAGCCCTGGCCGATGGTGCGGATCTTCTTGGCGTCCTTCTCGAAGCCCGGCCCGCCGGCTTCGGTACCCTTGTCACCGCTCGGCGCGTCCTCGGCGCCGAGCGTCTTCTCCTCGACCTTGGCGCCGGCCGGCGGGGTGAACGCGAAGTTCTCCGGCGCGGGCGCCGAGAAGCTCACCTGGGTGAAGCCGACCTCGAACGCGGGCTCGGAGGCGCCCTTGGCGTAGACCTGGACGCGCAGCGGGATGTGATTGTCCCCGTCGAGGGCGAGCTTGACCTGCTTGACCAGGGACGAGGTGTCCTTGGGCGTGAGGACGAGCTGGTAGGCGGCGCGGCCCGCGACGTGCTGGCCGTTCTCGACGGTGATCGCGGTGCTCGCGTCCGCCATCTTCAGCACCTGGGCGGCCATGTCGGCCGGGGTCGTGGCGGTGGGCAGCGCGGTGGGCAGCGTGGTAGGCACGGCCTTGTCACCGCTGGTCCCGGCGCCTTGTGGCACCTTGTAGCGCGTGGCGGTGTTCAGTTCGCTCTGCCACAGCCACGCCTCGCCGGCGCCGGTGGAGATGACGTCGGTCTCGCTCATGCGGCCCGGCAGGGCGAGCCGGAGCCGGCCGTCGCCGCCGTACCAGACCTTGAGCGTGTGGGATCCGGACAGCAGGGACATCGGCGAACCGCTCGACCCTCCGGGCAGGGGCAGCGCCGGCAGGCCGAGGGAGGCGGTCTCCACCACGGTGCCCGACATCGCGGGCGGCGCCTTGTGCCGGGCGGTGTCCGCGACCTCCGCGAGCAGTTGGGCGGCGGTGCGGTCGGGCAGGGACGGATCGCCCTGGACGGCGGCGATGACCGGCCCCGCGCCGACCGCGGCTCCCACCACGGCGACGGCGACGACCGGGACCCCCCACCTCACGGCGCGTGCTCTTCTGGACTCAGGCGACATGTCACTCCCCAACGGTATGTCTTCGCGATCCGATATTCGGCAGACTGCCTCCCGGCCCCTGTGCCGAAGCTGAGACAGGCTGAGAGTGCTCTCAGGCCCGGGACCTTTCCGCAGCTCGCGGGGCCGGCGACCGGGCGGGCGCTCTCAGGCGGGTCTCAGCCGGGACAGGCCAAGATGGGGGGCCACATACGTTTTGGGGGGAGTCCGGATGCGCGTGCTCGTCGTCGAGGACGAGAGGCGGATGGCCGCCGCGCTGCGGCGCGGGCTGCAGGCGGAGGGCTTCGCCGTCGACCTGGCCCACGACGGCGAGGACGGCCTGCACCTGGCCCGCGAGGGCGACTACGACGTGGTCGTGCTCGACATCATGCTGCCGAGGCTCTCGGGCTACAACGTCTGCAAGCGGCTGCGGGCCGAGGAGAACTGGGTGCCGATCCTGATGCTGTCGGCCAAGGACGGGGAGTACGACCTGGCGGACGGCCTGGACCTCGGCGCCGACGACTACCTGACCAAGCCCTTCTCCTACGTCGTGCTGGTGGCCCGGTTGCGGGCCCTCATGCGGCGCGGCGCCCGCCGCCGCCCGGCGGTGCTCCGGTCGGGGGACCTCACCCTGGACCCGGCGGGGCGCACCGTCGCGCGCGGCGGCACCCCGATCGAGCTGACGCCGCGCGAGTTCGGCCTGCTGGAGTTCCTGCTGCGCCGTCCCGGCGAGGTCGTGTCCAAGACCGAGATCCTGGAGCACGTCTGGGACACCTACGACACCGATCCCAACGTGGTCGAGGTCTACGTGGGCTACCTGCGCAGGAAGATCGACGTCCCGTTCGGGCGCAACGCCCTGCAGACCGTGCGCGGGGCGGGCTACCGGCTGGTGGGCGATGGAGGCTGACCGGTCGCCGCTGACCTGGTGGCGGCGCAAGAGCCTGCGCTTCCGGCTGACCGCCACGGCCTCGGCCGTACTGGCGCTGGCGCTCGCGGCGGCGGCCTCGGTGCTGGTCGGCGTGCTCGGCAGGGCGCTGGTCGCCTCCACCGACGAGGTCGCCTACCAGCGGGCCAGGGAGGTGGTGGCGCTGGCGGACGACGGGCGGCTGTCCGACCCCGTCGCCGTCTCCGACGGCACGATCATCCAGGTGCTCGACGCCCGGGGCCGCATCACCCACGTCACGCTCGGCGCCGACCGCCTGGTCCCGCTGGTGAGCGCCGGCGCGCGGCGGGCGGAGCCGCCCGACGGGCGCGGCCGGTTCGTGGACGGCGCCCCGTACGGCATCCCGGGGCCGCTGCGCGTGGTGGTCCTGCACGCCGACCACGGCAGGACGGTGATCGCCGCGCGGTCGTTCAAGGACGTCGCGGACAGCCTCACCGCGACCGTCCACATGCTGGCCGTCGGCACGCCCGTGATCCTCGTACTGCTCGGCGCGGCGAGCTGGCTGATCATCGGCCGCACGCTGCGGCCGATCACGGCGCTGCGCCGGGGCGCGGCGGAGATCAGCGGGACCGCCAGGGCGCGGCGGCTCCCGGTGCCCGAGGCGCGCGACGAGGTTCACGAGCTGGCGACCACGCTCAACGACATGCTGGCCCGGCTGGAGGCGGCCGAGGCCTCGCAGCGCGCCCTGATCTCGGACGCGGCCCACGAGCTGCGGAGCCCGCTGGCCAGCATCCGCCTGCAACTGGAGGTCGCGCTCGGCCACCCGGACGGGCAGGAGTGGTCCGAGACCGCCGAGGGCGTCCTGGAGGACACCCTGCGCCTCAGCCGGCTGGCCGAGGGGATGCTCACCCTGGCGCGCCTCGACGAGCGGCGGCGCCCGGCCCGGTGGCAGCCCGTGGACCTCGCGGAGCTGATCGAGGCGACCGCCGCCCGGTACGACGAGACCGTGGTCAAGGTCCTGGCGGCGGGCCCGGCGGTCGTCGACGGCGACGCGATGGACCTTAGCCGGGTGCTGGTCAACCTGTTGGACAACGCCGTACGGCACGCGGGCGCGCACGTGGGCGTCGAGCTGCGCGTGACCGGGGCCGAGGCGGTTTTCACGGTGACGGACGACGGGCCGGGGATCCCCGAGGCCGACAGGGAGCGGGTGTTCAACCGGTTCACGCGCCTCGACAGCTCCCGCAGCCGCGACGACGGCGGGGCGGGGCTCGGGCTGGCCATCGTCCGCGAGACCGTCCTTGCCCACGGCGGGTCGGTGCGCCTGGAGGACGCCTCCCCCGGGCTGCGCGCCGTCGTGCGGCTGCCGCTCTCGCGTTCTTGATCTCCTCGTACGGATACGCGACGATCTAGTGTCCGTTATGTATGGGCTGGCGTGGTAACGTCCGTCGCCACCCGTAGGTCCGGCGCCGCCCTGTGCCACCCCGTGCGACGAGGGAGAACCGCGTGCTTCCCGAGAACGGCCGTACGGCCGACGAGCTCCTCGCCGAGATCGCCCGGCTCAGGCGCGACGACCTGCCGGTGCGCGGCGGCAAGGTCACCGCGTACGTCTACGACACCGGCCGCCCCGAGGTCCACGAGGCCGCCGCGCGGGCCTACTTCGAGATGCTCGAAGTGAACACGCTGGACCCGACGGCCTTCCCGAGCATCGTCGCGATGGAGAAGCAGGTCGTCGGGGCGGTCGCGGAGCTTCTCGGCGGCGGGCCGCACACCCCGGGCATCTTCACCAGCGGCGGCACCGAGTCGATCATGCTCGCCGTGAAGGCCGCCAGGGACGCGCGCCCCGTCGCGGGGACGCCGCGCATGGTGCTGCCGGTGACCGCGCATCCGGCGTTCCACAAGGCGGCGCACTATCTCGGCGTCGAGGTGGCGCCGGTGGCGGTCGACCTCGGCACCTACCGGGCCGATCCCGCGGCCGTGGCGGCGGCGATCACGCCCGAGACCATTCTCGTCGTGGCGTCGGCCCCCTCCTACCCCCAGGGCGTGATCGACCCCGTCGCCGACATCGCCGCGCTGGCGGCCTCGCGCGGGGTGCCGTGCCACGTGGACGCCTGCGTCGGCGGCTGGCTGCTGCCCTGGCTGGCGGAGGCCGGGGCGGCGGTCCCGCCCTTCGACCTGTCGGTGCCGGGCGTGACGTCCATCTCCTGCGACCTGCACAAGTTCGGCTACGCGCCCAAGGGCGCCTCGGTCGTGCTCTTCGCCGACCCGGCGCTGCGCCGCGCCGCGTACTTCGCCTCGGCCGCCTGGCCGGGGTACACCGTCATCAACACCACCGTGCAGAGCTCGAAGTCGGCGGGCCCGCTCGGAGGCGCGTGGGCGACGCTCAACGCGCTCGGCCGCGACGGCTACCTCGCGCTCGCCCGCAGCACGCTGGAGGCCACCCGCAGGCTCGTCGCGGGCATCGGCGCGATCCCCGGCCTGCGGGTGCTCGGCGAGCCCGAGTCCTCGCTGGTGGCGTTCACGGGCGAGGACGGCGTGGACGTCTTCGTGCTGTCCGACGAGGCGCGCGGGCGCGGATGGTTCCTGCAGCCGCAGCTGTCGTACGCGGGCATCCCCGCGAACCTGCACGTCACGGTCACCGGGGTCACCCTCGCCGGGGTGGAGGCGATGCTGGAGGTGATCGCCGCGTCGGCGGCGGCGGCCAGGGACAGGGGTCCCGCGCGGATCCCGGACGGGCTGACCGGCATCCTCGCCTCGCTCGACCTCGACGCGCTGGACGACGCGACGTTCGCGGAGCTGGCCGCGTCGGTGGGCGTGGACCTGGGCGGCGACGGCCAGCCGGAGATGGCGGTGGTCAACACGGTGCTGGACGCCCTGCCGGCCGGGACCCGCGAGGCGATCCTCATCAGGTTCCTGTCGGTGATCTACAGCTGAGCCCGGCCCCGCCGCAGCCGCTCGACGGTGGCGAGGGCGGCCCGTGCGGAGGCGGCGTCGTGGACGCGGAAGACCCGCGCGCCCTGCCAGGCCGAGACGGCCAGCGTGGCGAGGGTGCCCGCGTGGCGCTCCCCCACCGGCAGCCCGCCCAGTGTCTCTCCCACGAAGTCCTTGTTGGAGACGGCGACCAGGACCGGCCATCCGGTGGCGACCATCTCCGAGAGCCTGCGGCTGACCTCCAGCGAGTGCCAGGTGTTCTTGCCGAAGTCGTGCGCCGGGTCGATGAGGATCGCGTCCTCGCGCACTCCGGCCCGTACGGCCCGCCCGGCGAGGCCGACGGTGTGCGCGACCACGTCGGCCACCACGTCGTCGTAGGCGACGCGGTGCGGCCGGGTCCTCGGGGTGACGCCTCCGGCGTGGGCGCAGACAAGCCCGATGCCGTGCTTGGCGGCGACCTCGGCCAGACCGGGATCGGGACCGCCCCAGGTGTCGTTCAGCAGGTCGGCTCCGGCCTGGGCGACCACCTCGCCGACCTCGGCCCTCCAGGTGTCCACGCTGATCACCAGGTCGGGATGGGCGCTTCTCACGGCGGCCACCAGGTCGGCGACCCTGCGGATCTCCTCGGCGGCGTCCACGGTCTCGCCCGGGCCCGCCTTCACCCCGCCGATGTCCACGATGTCGGCCCCGGCGCGCACCGCACCGGCGACGGCGGACAGCGCGGCCTCGAAGCCGAAGGTCCTGCCCTGGTCGTAGAAGGAGTCGGGGGTACGGTTCACCACGGCCATGACGGCGAATTCGCCTGGCCGGAACTCGCGGTCGCGCAGGCGCAGAGTATGCATCGCCGCAAGCGTACGCCAGCGTGGCAGGACTGGGTTCCGATGCCGCCGGACGGCGTCCCGATGCCACGGGAACGCTCCAAAACGGCTCAGATCGCCGAACCGCTCTCGGCGACGGTGAGGAAGTCCTGCGCCATGCCCGGGAGGCGCTTGCGCGCGTGCACGAGCGCGATGATCCGGCGCAGCGGCGGGTCGAGCGAGCGGACCACCAGCCCCGCCCTCACGGCCTGCTCCGACATGCCCCGGTATCCGAGCAGGGAGGCCGAGGCGGACCGGATCGTCGCCGGCCAGCCGCCGCGCTCGTCGGTCTCGGCCGCCACGACCGGCCGTACGCCGTAGGTGGCGAAGAGCTGGTCGAACTCCCTGCGCCTGGCGCTGCCGGGGAGCGGCAGCACGAGCCTCATGCCGTTCATGCGGATCATGGGGATCGACTCGGGGAGGTCCAGCCCGGGAGGCGAGATCAGCACGATCTCCTGCCGTTCGAGCGGATGGCTGACCAGGTCGGCCGGCACGGGCAGGTCGGTCAGCCCGAGGTCGGCGCGCTGCTCCCGGATGGCGTTCACGACGCCGTCGCGTCCGTCACACCGAACGATCTGCACGCGTACGCCCGGATGCTCCGAGACGTAGGAGGGAAGGAGGCGGCCCGCCAGGCCGGGCTCCAGGCTCGGAGGCGAGGCGATGCGCAGCTCGCTTCCCCCGGAATGCGTGTGCGTGGCGAGGGCCTCGATCTCGTGGACGGCGTCGAGCGCCTCCCTGGCGAGCTTGACGACGCGGCGGCCCTGTGCCGTCACGACGACGCCCCGGCCCGAACGAGCGAAAAGCGTCATGCCGAGCTCGCGTTCGAGGTCGCGGATCGCGCGCGAAAGAGCGGGCTGCGCGATGTAGAGCGATCTGGCCGCGTCGGTCATGGTGCGGTGCTCCGCAGTGGCGACCACATAACGGAGCTGCTGCAGATTCATGGAATCGAAGCTAGGGCAGAGGGGGTCGGCGAATCCGGAACATCGCAGAGATCACCTTGGATGATTTCAGAATGTAACCAGATACCGCTACTTCCGTGACTACTGGGAAATCAGTGCACTTCTGCCCCAAATGCTCCAGAATGTGGATCTTGTGACTGGGGAGTCGGCTCGGCCTTCTGAGGCCGGGAAGGGGGCGCACGGCATGAGTACCAACGGGAACCATCCTCCACCGCCCCCGCCGGGGGGACGCCACCCCTACCCGCCCCCGCCGGATCCGGAACAGAGCGGCCCGACACCGCAGGAACCGGACCGGGGCGGCCATGTGTCGCATGACGGGGCGCGGCAGCCGTACCCGCCCCGTGGACCGCGGCAGCCACCCCCGGGATACCAGCAGCAGCACTACCCGGGACCCGCCCAGGGCCCGGCACAGCCCCACCCCGGGCCTCAGCCCCATCCGGGGCAGCGGCGTCAGGGTCCCGCGCGGCCGTCCCCTCCCCAGGGCGGCGGCCGGCCCTACCGGCAGCCGTACCCGCCCGCGCGGCCTCCCGGGCAACCCGGGCCGGGCGGGTGGACGGCTACTAC
>NZ_JBEZFH010000262.1:0-9258 GCF_040649355.1 Sphaerisporangium sp. NPDC049002
GGTCGGCGGCGACGGCGACGACCACCTCGTGGGCGGCGACGGCGGCGCCACCATCTTCGGCGACCGGAGGCGTGAAGAACCCTGCGAGGAGGCCGTCGCGGACGGCGACGGCCGCGACCTGGTGATCGGCGGCTCCGGCAAGGACATCGTCTCGGCCGGTGGGGGAGACGACCGGGTCGAGGCCGGCGGCGGTCAGGACCGTGTCTGCGGCGAACGGGGCGACGACACCCTGTACGGCGGAGCGGACGACGACTTCGTCAGCGGCGGCTCCGGTGACGACACCGCCTACGGCGACGACGGAGCCGACGAGGTGACCGGTGGCACAGGCGACGACACCCTGTACGGCGGAGCGGGCGACGACTCGGTCGTGGGCGAAACCGGCGAGGACACCCTCTTCGGTGGCTCCGGCGACGACCTGGTCGTCGGCGGCAGCCGTACCGCCGGAAAGCCCGACGGCGCCGACACCCTGTACGGCGACGCCGGAGCCGACCGCCTGGTCGGTGACAACGGCGACGCCACCGGTTCCTTCGACCTGGACGGAACGCCGGAGGAGGCCGGCGGTCCGGACGTGATCCACGGCGGGGACGACGCCGACACCGCCTTCGGCGGGATCGGGGACGACGAGGTGCACGGAGACGCCGGCGACGACCACCTGGAAGGCGGCAACGGGGCCGACCAGGTGTCGGGCGAGGCCGGTGAGGACGAACTCGTCGGCGGCGGATCCGGGCCGCACCCCGACGCGGGCGACACTCTGCTGGGTGGTGACGGACCGGACGTGATCGCCGGTGACAACGCCGTCCTGAGCACGTCCGGCACGGCCACCCCGGTCGCCGTACGGCCCGGCCAGCTCCACACGCACCGGGTGGAGCTGCTCTCGGGCGGCTCCGGCGCGGACGTCGCCGACGGCGGCGCGGGCAACGACGCGATCTTCGGGCAGGGCGGTGCCGACCGGCTGCGCGGCCAGGAGGGCGACGACTACGCCGAAGGCGGCCCGGGCGTCGACTGGGTCGAGGGCGACCAGGGCGACGACGACGTGGTCGGCGGATCGCACGTCGCGGCGGACGACGCCGCCGACGCGCTCTTCGGCGGACCCGGCGACGACGTCGTCCTGGGCGACAACGGTCAGGTGAGGCTGTCGGGCGGCCCTGCCCGGGCGACCATCCGCCTGGGCTCGGCCGGCAAGCCGATGACTCCACGGGCCGTCACGCTGCTGGGCGGCGGCTCGGGCGACGACCGTATCTCCGGCGGCTCGGGAGTGGACGTGCTGTGGGGACAGGGCGGCGACGACTACATCTCCGGCGGCGCCCAGGATGACTACGCCGAGGGCGGCAGCGGCGCCGACCAGATCCGCGGCGATCTCCCGCTGTCGGCCAAGTCCGCCCAGACCACCAGCGAGCCGCTCGGCGACCCCGGCTGGAAGGGGGTCGCCAGCGGGCAGGCGGAACTGGAGGGCGAGGACGCCACGCCCGGCCAGGACGATCTGATCGGCGGCTCGTCCCAGCCGGGCGCGGACGACAAGGGCGACGCGATCGAGGGCGGCGGAGGGGCCGATGTGCTGCTCGGCGACAACGGCTCGCTCGTCCGCACCCTGGTCGGAAACGGCGAGCGGGTCTACACCGAGCGCTACGGCGCGGGGCAACCGCCCGCCGACGCCACGCGCAGCCGTACGCACGACCCGGCGCTGCCCGGCGACTCCACCCGGTTCTGCACCCAGGCCCAGGCGACCTGCGAGCCGGAAGGCGCCTTCGGCGCCGACCGCCTCTACGGCGACGCCGGCGACGACGGGCTGTGGGGTCAGGACGGCGACGACCGCCTGTACGGCGGAGCAGGCAACGACGACCTGTTCGGTGAGCTCGGCGACGACGAGATGTACGGCGGCGAGGGCGACGACGCCATGCTGGGCGATCGCGGCGGCGTGGTGAACGAGCGGATCGACGCGGGGGACGCCCAGCGCCTCGGCTTCACCGTCACCCTCAAGTCCCCGCCCAAGGAGACCTACCGCGGCTTCCTGCTCGGGGCCTATGACCGCCGTACGGACCTGCTGCACGACGCGGACGGCGACACCTGGGTGAGCGCGGCCCTGCCGCACGACGGCTTCGCGAAGGGCGGCGACGACCGCATGCGGGGCGGGCCGGGACGCGACAGCATGCACGGCGGCGCCGGTGACGACCTGATCAACGGCGACAGCGGCGGCGACGAGGTTTTCGGCGACGACGGCGCGGACGTGATCTGGGGAGGCAAGGGCTGCGACCCCGTCCTGGACGCCGCGACCGCCGACTGCCGGTCCGGCGGCGTGTTCGACCCGGCGGCGCGGGGCACCGATGACCGCTTCGTCGACCACGTTTTCGGCGGCGCCGGGGCCGACCTGCTCGACTACAACCCGCGCGGTTCCTACCCGGGCGACTGCGCCCCGGGCCGCATGCCGGAAGGCACCCTCACCACCGTCGTGGACCCCTGCCTGTGGCACCGGATGACGGACAAGGACAACGCCTCCACCACCGACGACCAGCACCACCAGGGCGTCGACTGGCAGTACGGCGGCGAGGGCCGGGACGTGCTGCAGGGCGACCGCACCGCCAACGGGCCCAACCCCGGCGACAAGATGATCGACTGGAACGGGAACTTCAACCTTTTCACCCACTGCGGCCCGGCCAACGGCGGGCACAACATCGTCCGCGAGCACTCCCCGGCGATGCTCGACTTCCTGGCCAAGGTGGTCTGGGGCTCCGGCGCGGGCCGAAGCTTGGGCGACGCCTCGGGCGTGCGGGAGCTGGCGATCCCGGAACACGACAGCGGCCCGCCGTACCCGACCTCACCCGGACACTTCGACTCGCCCGTGGCCTGCGCGCCCTAGAAGGGAAATCGTCAATGTTGCGTCGTTTATTGATGGTGGTGTTGTTGGCCACCGGCCTTGCCACCGGAGGGGTGGCGGCCCAGGCGGAGACCGTGTCCGGCCGCGCCGCCGCGGAGCGGTGCGTGCCCGGTGACTGCTTCGCCGTCACCGCGGTCCTCGACCGGGCCCCGGCCGTGGGGCAGACCGCCACGCTGACCGTCACGGTCACCGCCAAGGAGAAGGCGGCTGACGTGCGGGTGGTGACGGACCTGCCCGGAAACCTGCGTTGGGTGAGCCCGCCTGATGGGATGAGCCGGGGCCCCGCGACGATCGGGCGCACTCGCCTGGACCGCGCGAGCCGTACCGGCCCGATGCGGAAGAACGAGCGGGCGAGGTACGTCGGCACGGTGCTGGCCACCGAGCCGGGCCCGGCCGCCGTCAACGTCCACGTCAGCGACGGGCGGCCCGGCCCGGGTAGCGAGGCGCTGGCCTACCTCACCGTCGGGAAGGAGACGTCCTTCTTCGGCGGGGCACGACCCGCGTCCACCGCCCCTCCGCGTGCGGTGGGGGTCGCGGCGGACCCGGACACCTGCGTGCGGGGCAGGATCACGTACCTGACGGTCGGTGGCGCCATCCGGGGTGTGCCCAAGATCCGGATGAACGCCGTGGGCAAGGACGACGTGGGTGGGGACAAAATCCTGGCCCGCGGCCTGACGGACGACCAGGGCGACTACGAGTTGTGCTTCGCTGGACGCGATGTCGGTCAGGGCATTTACGTGGTCGGCCACGCCTACAACGACTACTGGGCGGTCGCGGATCCGACGACCACGGTCACCCACTCGTTCCAGACGCCGGTCACTCCCGATGTCGAGGCGGGCACCAGGGACACGGTCATCGACTACCTTTCCACGCCCGGAAGCAAGGCCGAGGGCTGGTTCCGGATCTTCGCGGCCGCGTACGACACCTGGAAGGCGTACACCGGCTGGGCAGGGAACCCCGGAGGCTGCTGGGTCGCCGGCGCTTCACCCTGCCGCCCGGCGGCCATCATGTGGGCCCCTTACGACATGATCCCTAGCGCCTATTACAGTACCAACAACGACACCATCTACCTGAGCGCGCAGCATCAGCTCGAGAACATGACCGTGGCCCACGAGCTCGGCCACTTCATCATGGACTACGTCTACGCGGACGTGTTCCCGGCGAATCCCTCCTGTGCCAACCACTGGCTTGAGAAGATCACCTCGCAGGGGTGCGCCTGGACGGAGGGGTGGGCCGACTGGGTGGCGCTCCAGACATACGGGGAGACCCACTACCGCTGGGGGCCGTTGGACCCGCCGGTCGACCTGGAAAGCCCCACGTGGAACAGTCCCGGGTGGGTGGTGATCGACGGACCCGAAGTCGAGGGCCGGGTGGCCGGCGCGTTGATAGACCTCGCCGACGATGACCCGAGGAACGAGATCTACTGGGACCTGTCCTCGGAGGGCCCGGAAAAGATCGTCTCCGTTGTCACGGCGACGAAGCCGAACACCGTCGTGGAGTTCAAGAACGCTCTGTTGGCGGTGGTGCCCACGCCGGGAGGGAAGTCGAACGTGCTGGCCACCCTCTACCAGAACACCATCGATGGCCTGTTCTACGAACCGCTGCTGGACAGGGTCGAGCTCAACCGTCCGAACGCTTCCTACTCCATCACCACCACACGGCCCACCTGGTCGGTGGTGGCCGCGCTTACCGTGGAGAATCCGGCCAACGACGTCAACGTGACCATGTTCAAGTCCGAGACCAGCGCGGAGAACGTTTCGAGCAGACTGCCCGGCAGTGATCAGCCGGACTTCATCGCCGTCGACGCCGCGTCCGGTCCACGGAGCCACGTGGCCTGGGCCCTGGGGCCTGACGCCACGGAGTCCTACCTCGTCGAGTTCGCCGAGTCGGAGGGCTCGCTCGCGCCGCGAACCTCCACCCAGCTGTCCATGGAGTCGGCCGACGTCGTCGAGATCCGCACGGCGGACCTCACCGCGAACACTCCGGTGAGTTTCACCGTCACCCCGCTGGATGGCCAGGACCTCGACGTCTTCACGATGGCGCCCAACTCCGCCAAGTGGGCGAGGCCGAGATCCGACGCGAAGGGCGCCTTCGGCAAGGGGCCGGGCATAGCCGAACGCCTCACCGTGACGCCGAGCGTGACCGGCACCTACGCCGTGATAGTGATCCAGAAGAGTGGGAGCGGGCGCTTCACCCTGGCCCGTTCCTGACCAGGCGGTGCCGCGCATTCTCCAGCGCGGCATTTCCCCCACCGAGTCCCGGCGATTCCCTTCGAGCACGGAGGCTGATCGCCGGGAGGTCGGCCCGCCGGCGGAGACGGCGTGTCGTGACCGGCGTGAGAACGCCGGTCACGACCGCTCGACCAGGCAGAGACGCCGATTCTCGAGTTCCTGGCGGTTACTGCTGAGAGCCTGAGCGTGCGTCTCCTGCCTGGGAGCTTGACCGTGAAGGCGAAAGGAGCCGTTCAGCCAGGTGAAATGAGTGGGCCGAAGACAAGGATCCTCACGTCTTCACGACGGGCCTCGGACGGCCGATCTATCCCGACACCGTCACCCAGCTCATCAGGGACCTTGTGAAGGCCTACAACGCCGCGTCTAAGGGACAGGCGCTGCCGTTCGCCCGGCTGCACGACCTCCGCCACGTCCACGCGACGACGCTTCTCCTGGCCGGCGTGCCGGTGCATGTGGTGGCCGCGCGCCTCGGTCATGCCGACCCTGCGATCACGCTCAGGGTCTACGCCCACGTGATCCGATCGGCTGAAGCGTCGGCGGCTGACGCGTCGGCGGCTGACGTCTTCGCCCAAGCGCTGAAGCCGGCCCCGTAGGCCAGTGTTAGCAGAAGTGTTAGCAAACACCCTCGGACGAAGGTCAATCCGAGGGTGTTTTCGCTGGTGGGCCGCCAGGGACTCGAACCCTGAACGTACGGATTAAAAGCTCGGACGATCATGGTTCCAGACGGTTCAATGCAGGTCAGCGGGTACGCGCGGTCTGCCCTGAACATCTCTGGACCACCCTGAACTGCAACCCAAACTGCAACCCCCGCGGTTGGGACCTTCCGTTTTCAGGAGTAGGCACCGTGATCGTCGACCTCCGCGTCATCGTCTTACCTTGGCTTGGAGTGGTCGCTGACGTGTGGGTGAGTGAGCCGGTGTGCGCCTGGGTTGATGTATCGGAGCGCGTTGGAAGAGCCAGGACAGCTCACGCGGCGACGGCCCCCGCCTGCCTGATCATCCTGTCGCCGTCGTCCCACCCGCCAGAAGGGTGGGCTAGGGTCAGGGCCCAGGTGGAGCGGGTGATGGGGATCGAACCCGCGCCGTCAGCTTGGGAAGTCTCTACGCGCCATGGCCGCTGACCAGGCAGAACGCTGACCTGCGGGGGAGTGGGATGAGTACCCGTGGCTCCCTGTAAGTCCCCCTTGATCCCTCTGCTGACGGGCACGCAACGGGCACGACGTGATGAACTGACCGCTTCCTTATCAGAACCATCCGGTACGTGATCAGAAGCTTGTGTCCTGCTCCGAAGTGGTGTCGGGCGGTGGTGATCGTGAGCGGCTGTGTGGGGCCGTTGCAGTACGCGTTGCAGTAGTCCGCAGTCCCCTGGTCCTCCCCGTCTTCCTTGTGCTGATCCCCAGGGCGAGGCCCCACGCTGCCGAACACTCAGACCCGCAAGGCACGCGATCGCCACGCGGCAAGACCTTCGACGACGCCACCGCGCTCTGCTGCCGGCTCCGAGGCTTACTCCACCCACCACCAGCCATTCCCCAGGTCGCGGATCGGTCGGCCCACGTCCCCTTCGGCAGTCTGGATCAGGAAGTCGTTGCTGGGCCGGCTCGGAAAGTAAGCGAGACCCGACCCGATCTCTGATCTCCACTCATCCACGTAGATCGGCAGATAGAGCCCGTGATTCTGCGCCTGGACTTCTCCGTCGACCGATAGGTACTTCATCCACCAGGGAGGGGCGAGAGGCCTCCCCTCCCGATAAGCAGCGGCGAGCTCGGCGAAGCTTCCCTGGTGAAGTCGCAGCGTGCTGTCGATGAACGTGGTTCGCCAATCGACTCTCCAGATAACCGCCCCAAGCGTTATGGCGATGATCAATGCGATCGCTGCTCGCGCGTACGTCTGGACCGAGAGGTACGAGATGACTGCAGTGAAGGTCCAGAGGCAAGCCCATACCCAGCCGAACGTGTTGACCAGCCAGCTGAACAACCAGATCTGCCTGTAGAGCGGGATCTGCAGGTAGTTGGCGGCGATCAGGAAGATCCATCCGAAGGTGGCCATGAGGACGGTCCACTTGGACCAGCGGGCGGACTTCAGTTGAGACATCGGCACGGGCAAAGTGTCCCGGCCGTCCTCCCTGAGCCGCTACAGACCAAGCAGGAGTTTCACGCTATTTGCACCACTTCTACACATCCCGCCCAACGACTCTGCGTACGAATGTGACTGCCAATGTCAACCCCCTAATACTTGGGCCAGACTTTGGTCATCGTCCATCACAGCGCACGAGTGGAGCCTAGCGGATTCGAACCGCTGACACCCTGCTTGCAAAGATGCCTACCAATCTTGCTGGACCAGCGAAGACGTAGCTCAGCGCACTGATCGCGTTCCCCGTGACTCCCCGCTGTTCCCCCTTGTTTCCCGTCCCATCGGGCACGCCACGGGCACGGCGGTAGTCTCATCAATGACAGTCTCCGGCATTGCGCCGCCCCTCCCCGCAGGGGTATGGCTTGGTGTGCCAGGCCATAGGCGATCGGGCACGACGCCGGGAGGCTGGATAGCACTGGAGACCGTCCTCACTCCTGCGCAACAGGGAGGCAGCGACTCGGTTACCTCCTGGTGATTGGACATGGCGGCTACCAATCACCGCCCCGCTGCCATCTGAGGTCGAAGCCCTTTGCTGACGCCTTGCGGCCATGGGATGGGAGAAAGCCTTGAATTAGATCAAGCTACGAAGGCATGATGGGGTTCATGGGCGGACTGGCGAAATCTAAAACACTTGTCGTTGATGGATACACGATCAACGGAACCTCTCATCTCGATATAGAGCTAGAATTTGATGATATAGGGTATTGTCCTGCAAGAATAAGCACCCTAGCATCTCAGACGATTTCCAGAGCGCAAGAGTTTTATCGCACCCACCCCCAAAATGATTGGACGGAAACTTCCGATACCCCTATCGATTCGGTTAGGTTCAACGATGATGGCGGAAAAGCGCCATGGGATGAGGCTACGGGCGTCTACGTGGATTTCTATTCGGAGTCCAAAATCGTAGCCCTCTTTATATTATCTACGCTACCGGGGATGATGCACCGGAATCTAAGAAGTATAGTCACTCCTGTGTTGATGCGTTACGGCCTCCGTCTTGTCGAGGTCGAAAGTATGAGCGAAGATTTCACCAAGGATGAGGAAGTTCGCGACGGCTCAAGACATTGGGAGATTCATGCTTTAGTCGAGTCTCCCGCTATCACGATAGTCGATATATATAGAGCGCGTAGGGAAATGAGCTACGCTGCCTTCTTCACGGACGAGGCGATTGCAGTACCCGAAGTCGCTTTCCAGCTTGCCTCTTCAGGAAATGTCGCCGACCTTTTGGGGCGCGACGAATCTCAAACGCTTGAAGTCAAACGCTCGGCCTATGACCTGCAAAACAAGCCCGAAGCGCAGTGGAAGATCGAACTGGCTCAGGACGTGGCTAGCTTCGCTAACGCTGAGGTTGGCGGGCTGATAGTGATCGGCATAGAGACTAAGCAGGTCGGAGACGTAGAAAATCTGAAGAAAATCCACCCCCTGCCATCGGATCCGGGTAGAGCCAAGCGGTATCGGGACGTAGTCAATGGTCGCGTCCATCCCCCTATTGACCGTCTTCGGATTGAGTCGGTGGAAATAAGTGGAGGGGAGGTGCTCTGCATCCTAATCCCCACTCAAAAAGAGGAGGATAAGCCTTTCATCGTGGAAGGAGGGCTCATTAAGGGCAAGACTAAAGGTCGCGCTTTTCATATTGTTCGACGCAGAGGTAGCGATACTATGTGGATTGGAGGTCGCGAGCTCCATGCGATGATTCTCGCGGGCCGTGCTCTGTTGCGCTATGGAAGAATCTCAGATCAGTAGTACTGGTAGCGAGCGGACGTACGTTTCGGCCACTTTGCGGCTCGGTGGGCCGGGGCTGAGGAACGAAGTCCCGGACCTTCGATCGCCCCCCACTCGGTACGGTGGCCGGCCACAGCCTGGCGATCGTGAGTCCTGCATATGTGCGGCTGCGCGCCCCTGGTCGGCGGGTGAGGTTTGGTGCGGCGAGTGCTGTGTACGGCGGGCGGCCCTGAGTCCCGCCGCCGTTCGGGACCGGCGCCCACGCCGCACGCCCGGACGGCGGGCGGGCGGCGGGCCGTGCGGC
>NZ_JBEZFH010000263.1:0-9247 GCF_040649355.1 Sphaerisporangium sp. NPDC049002
AGACGCGATCAACGAGAAGAAGAACAGCGGCCAGGCCAAGGAGTCGCTGGAGGTCGTGGACGTGGCCCAGCTCCTCATCACCTCGGTCAAGGGCCGGGCCTGAGGTTCGGCCGCCGAGGAGTTCGGCCGTTCAAGATCGTTTGACGGTGCTGGGGCGATACCAGCAGGCGGGTTGATCGCGTGGACAGACAGCCATGGGGCCTTTGGCCAGGCTCCTACAAGGTCACGCGCCGCGTCCGGTGAGTGCAGGTGGAACGCCACCCGGGCAGGGGCGACAGATCCCGTTGAGGAGCCCGCGGTCGGTCGGCCGCTGGGTCAGACCCGCCGGGAGGCGCCCACCTACATCCTCACGGTCAGTCGTCGGACCGGTGGTTGCCCTCCGAAGGCACGTTCGTGAGCCGCGCGAAGACGTCGATGGCCCGGGCCACCAGCTCCTCGGCCTCCTCGCGGGTCGCGCAGGCGGCCACCTCACGGCAGATTCCGCCCATGGCGTCGGTGACGATCGCGACCATCGCGCGGACGCCCAGCGCGTCGTCCTGCCCCAGCAGATTCGGGCTCTCCCGCAGCAGGGCGGCGTTCTGCCGGAACCAGTCCTGGTTGATGCGGCGCATCCGCAGCCCGAACCCGGGAGGCGTGTCGCCGTCGGCGACCAGTCGCACCACGTCGCGATGCTCCCAGGCGCCCAGAAGGTAGGCCCGCGTCCCGGCCAGGAACAGGCGCAGCCCGTTGGTGACCCCGGCGGCGCGCACGGCCACGACCGTCTCGCGCGCACGCGCCTCCTGGCTGCGCTGGTACCTCAGCCAGATGGCGAGGTAGATATTGGTCTTGCTCCCGTAGTGATAGTACAGAGAGCCCACGCTCATGCCCGCGCGCTCGGTGATGTCACTCACGGTCGTCGCCGAGAAGCCCTTCTTGACGAAGAGCTCACGTGCGGCGTCCGCCAAGCCCTGGGCGGCGTCCGTCTGCAACCGCGGGTCGTCCAGATCGATCGTCACCTCGGTCTCCTCGACCACCCGGGGCGACGTGCCCTGCTTTCTGGGCCTCGTTCCGGCCTTCACCATGTGCTCTCCGATCCAGGTCGGCGGCCGCGTTGACGACCGATCGGCTCACGCCGAGAGGTCTGAATGAGATTCAGTCTAAGGCAACCACCCGGCCCGATGGAGGCGCTTGTCGCGATCCGGTCGCGGTGAGGCGCACCCGGCTTGGCGGGTCAGGCCTCGCTGACCGCCTTCCTGGCCTGGGCGGGGTCCCCGGCCGCCAGCGCGAGCCGGGCGTGCTCCTCGCACGCGGCCATCGAGTGGCGGCCCAGCGCCTCGCGTACGGCCGGCACGCTCGGGGCGGCCATCGACAGGCTGCCGACCCCGAGCCCCACCAGGACGGTGGCGAGGAGCGGGTCGGCCGCGGCCTCGCCGCACACGCCCACGGGCTTGGACGCCTGCCGCCCCGCCTCGCCGCACATGGCGATCAGCCGGAGCAGGCCGGGCTGCCAGGGGTCGAGCAGGTCGGCGAGGTCGCCGTGCTGCCGGTCGGCGGCGAAGGCGTACTGCCCGAGGTCGTTGGTGCCGATGCTGAGGAAGTCGACCTCCTCCAGCAGGCGCCGGGCGTGCAGCGCGGCGGCGGGCACCTCGACCATCACCCCGACGTGGCTCAGGCCGCGCGCGCGGGCACGCTCGGCGAAGCCGGCGGCCTCGCCCACGGTGCTCACCATGGGCGCCATCACCCAGGTCTCGGCGCCGCTCTCGCGGCCGGCGTGCGCGATGGCGTCGAGCTGGACGTCCAGGATCTCCGGCTGGATCCTGCTGGTGCGCAGCCCCCGCACGCCCAGTGCGGGGTTCGGCTCGTCGGGCAGGCGCAGGAACGGCAGGGGCTTGTCCGAGCCCGCGTCCAGGGTGCGGATCACCACCCGCCTTCCCGGCATCGCCCGGAGCACCGCCGTGTAGGCGGCCACCTGCTCCTCGAAGGAGGGGGCGGCGCGGCGGTCCAGGAACAGGAACTCGGTGCGGAACAGGCCGACCCCCTCGGCGTCGCCGGATCCGAGGTCGTGCGCCGAGCCGATGTTGAGCAGCAGCGGCACCGGACGCCCGTCGGCGGTCCGCCCGGGGCCGTGGCCGCCGGCCAGGCGCTCGCGCGCCGCCGCGGCCTCGCGCTGGATCCCCGCGGCCGCGTCCTCCCCCACGCCGACCTCGACCTCGCCGCTCGCCCCGTCGACCGAGATCCACGTCCCGTCGCCGATGTCCGCGGCGCCGCGGCACGCCACCACGGCGGGCAGGCCGAAGGTCCTGGCGAGGATGGCGGTGTGGCTGGTCGGGCCGCCTTTCTCGGTGACGAGCGCGAGCACGGTGCCGGTGTCCAGGTTCGCGGTGTCGGCGGGCGCGAGGTCGTCGGCGATCAGGATGTACGGGTGGCCCGGGTCGGGCACGCCGGGCATGGGCAGGCCCAGTACGGCCGCGACGGCGCGGTTGCGGATGTCGTCCAGGTCGCCCGCCCGGTCGGCGAAGTATCCGCCCGCCGCGAGCAGCGCCTCGCGGTGGTGCGCGCAGGCGGCGTCGACGGCGTGCGCGGCGCCGAGGCCCGAGGCGACCCCCTCCTCGACGGACTCGCGCAGGGCGGGGTCGGCCGCCATGAGGCTCTGCGCTTCCAGGATCTCCCGCGCGTCCGGGTTCGAGGCCTTGGCCGCGTGGCTCTCCAGGTACTGCGCGACGGTGTCCAGGGCGCCGGTCGCGAGGCCGATCTCGCGGACGGCGTCGGTGACCGGGGCGGGAGGCGGCAGTACCGGGGGCCTCGCCATGCGGTGCGCCCGGCCCGCCGCGCGGCCGGGGCTGACCCCGATGCCCCGCACGACCTCAGGCATCGGCGGACTCCTCCGCGTCTAGGTCGCGCGAAAGCAGCTCGGCGAGGGACTCCAACGCCTCCTCCGCCCCCGGGCCGTCGGCCTGCAGGGTCACCTCCGTGCCCTGCCGCGCGCCGAGGGCCAGCACTCCGAGCATGCTGGTGGCCGGCACGGACGGCTTGTCGGCCGTCCGTACGCGCACGGCGACGCCCTGCCGGGCGGCTGCCTGGACGAAGAGCTTCGCGGGCCTGGCGTGCAGGCCGCTGCGGGAGGCGATGGTGACGGTCTTCTCTGCCATGGCGGGGCTTCCTTAGGGTTCGACGGTGACCTTGATCGCCGTGCCTCGGCTGACGATGTCGATGCCTTCCAGGACCTCCGCGAGCGGGATCCGGTGGGTGATGAGGTCGCTGACCGGCACGGCCCCGGTGGCGATCAGGTCGAGCGCCCTGGCGTTGTGCGCGGGGCTCGACCCGTTGGCGCCGACGATGGTCAGCTCGCGGTAGTGCACGAGGTTGGAGTCGAGCGCGATGATCGGGTCGTCCTTGGGCAGGCCGCCGAAGAAGCTGATCCGGCCCTGGCGCGCGGTCATCTGGAGCGCCTGCTGCTGGGCGGCGCCGGAGGCTGCGGCCGTGATGACCACGTCGGCGCCCCGGCCGCCGGTGAGCTTGAGGACCTCGTCCACGACGTCCGCGTCCCGGCCGCTGATCACCGCGTCCGGCCGTACGCGGTCGGCGGCCATGGTGAGCCGTTCGGGGTTGAGGTCGGCCAGGAAGACCCGCCCGGCCCCGCGCGAGCGGGCGAGCCGCACGTGGAGGCAGCCGATGGGGCCCGCCCCGAGGATGACCACGTCGTCCCCGTCGCCGACGCGGGCCAGCTCCTGCCCGTTGAGCACGCAGGCGAGCGGTTCGGCGACCGAGGCCTCGGCGAAGCCGACGCCGTCGGGGATCCGGTTGAGACCGCCGACGGACAGCACCTTGGCGGGCACGATGGTGTGCTCGGCGAACCCGCCGTCGTAGTGGTAGCCCATCGACTCCTGGTTGGGGCAGACGGTCATCCTGCCCCGCAGGCACTCCTCGCAGCGGCCGCACGGGATGGCGGCGATGACCTGCACCCGGTCGCCCGCCGTCCAGCCCTCGACGCCCTCGCCCACCTCGGCGATCTCACCGGCGATCTCGTGGCCCATGACGCGGGGCGGGCGGATGTGGTGGTGACCGTGCCTGAAGATCTTGACGTCGGTGCCGCAGGTGGAGCAGTTGCGGACGCGGATCTTGACCTCTCCGGGCCCCGGTGAGGGCTCGGGCGCGTCCTCCACGCGGATGTCACCTGGGGCGTGGAAGCGGGCGACCTTCACTCGGGCGTTTCCTCTCTCACGGGCGGCCCGCTCACAGGTTGCGGGGCCGCGTCGTCTTCTTTCACGGGTTGCAGGAGGCGGACCACCTCGTCGACCTCGGTGGCCTCGCGGAGCGCCTTCGCGCGGTCGGGGTCGAGCAGGATCTGCGCCAGCTCGGACAGCAGTTCCACGTGGCCCTCTCCACGGGCGGCGATGCCGATGCACAGCACGACGGGGAACCCGTCCCAGTCGACGCCGCCGGGGAAGCGCACGACGCTGATGGCGTCGTGGTGGACGGCGTCCTTGCCGGCGAGCGTGCCGTGCGGGATCGCGACGCCCTCCCCGACGTAGGTCGAGATGGACCGCTCACGGTCGATCATCGTGCCGATGTAGGACTCGTCGACGGCGCCCACGGCGAGCAGCGCCCGGCCGCACTGCCGGATCGCGTCGTCGCGCGATCCGGCCTCGGCGTCGAGCCGTATGGCCCTCGGGTCCAGCGGCAGCGGCGCCGCGTCAGGCATCGACCGTGCCGCCGTTCTTCATCGTGCCGACGAGTTTGGTGACGGCGGGGTCGCCGATGAAGAGCTGGAACGGCACGAGCACGGTGCCGGGAGCGGAGGCCCTCGCACGGTCGGCCAGCCCCGCGTGGCAGACGATGACGTCGGCGTCGGCGGGGATCGAGTTGACCGGCGTGTGCTCCACCTCGACCGGGAGCCCCTTCAGGGACTTGCGGAGCTGGGTGGCGAGCATGACGCTGCTGCCCATTCCCGCGTCGCAGGCGACCACGATCTTCTTGACGTCCTTGCTGTCGATGCTCGGCATCCGCTCACACCTCTCTGATGACGGGCTGGGCTTGCTTGTCGCCCTCGGTGACGGGCGTGGTGACCCCGCCCGGCTCCACGGCGGAGGCGCCGGACGCGGCCGGGACCGGCTGCTCGGCGGGGGCGTCCGGCGCGGTGGCGGGCTCGTCGCCGTTGGCGCGGCCGAAGCCCAGCAGCGCCGAGGCGACAACGAAGGAGACCGCGGCGGCCACGAGGACACCGGCGAGGACCCCGAAGTAGCCGCCTCTGGGCGTGACCGCCAGGT
Organism: Sphaerisporangium sp. NPDC049002; assembly: GCF_040649355.1. NCBI lineage: Bacteria > Bacillati > Actinomycetota > Actinomycetes > Streptosporangiales > Streptosporangiaceae > Sphaerisporangium > Sphaerisporangium sp. NPDC049002. Next base: position 5,247 of record NZ_JBEZFH010000263.1, read on the forward strand.
AGGCGAAGATGCTTCCAGGCGCCGGGGTGGCGACCAGCCCGGCCCCCGTGACCATGAAGGTCAGGACGCCCGACGCGCCGCCCGCGATCACCGCGAGGATCAGGCGGGGCTTCATGAGCACGTACGGGAAGTAGATCTCGTGGATGCCGCCGAGGAACTGGATGATGATCGCGGCGGGCGCGCTGGGGCGCAGGAGCCTCGGGCCGAAGAAGAAGTACGCGAGCAGCAGGCCGAGCCCGGGGCCGGGGTTGGACTCCAGCATGAACAGGATCGACTTGCCGGACTTGACCGCCTCCGCGACGCCCAGCGGGCCGAGGACGCCGTGGTTGATCGCGTTGTTGAGGAAGAGCACCTTGGCCGGCTCGATGAGCACCGAGGCGAGCGGGAGCAGTTCGTGGCCGACCAGCCACGAGACGGCGCGGCCGGCCGCGGTGGTGACCGCCTCGACGACCGGGCCGATGCCCCACATGCCGAGGACCGCCATCCCCGCGCCCACGATGCCGGCGCTGAAGTTGTCCACCAGCATCTCGAACCCGGCCCTGGTCCGCTGCTGGGTGAACCCGTCGACCTGCTTGATGACGAAGGCGGCGAGCGGCCCGATGATCATGGCCCCGAGGAACATCGGGACGTCGGCCCCCACCACGACGCCCATCGTGGCGACCGCGCCGACGACGGCGCCGCGCTGGCCGTGCACCATGCGCCCGCCGGTGTACCCGATCAGGATGGGGAGCAGGGTGCTGATCATCGGCCCGACCAGCTCCGCGAAAGCCTTGTTGGGCAGCCAGCCCGTCGGGATGAACAGGGCGGTGATCAGGCCCCAGGCGATGAAGGCGCCGATGTTGGGCATGATCATGCCGGCGAGGTGACCGCCGAAGCGCTGGATCGTCGCCTTGACGCCGGTTCCGGTAACCGTGGGGGTGTATGTATCGGCCATGTGGTTTGCTCCTTCCGGGGCGGCCGGCGTGGGGCCGGCTGGGGGGTCGAAACGCGCCGTCTAGTCCCCGGGCGTCAACGGCGTGGCTGGATCGGGATCGAGGACGCGGACGTCGCCCCGCTCGATGTCGGCGGGCGACGGCATCCGGCTGCCCGGGAGTGACACCGCGGCCGACGCCCAGGCCAGGGCCTCGACGAGGGCCATCTCGCCGGCGGCTCCCGCGGCGAGGAAACCGGCGAGCATGGCGTCCCCCGCGCCGACGGTGCTGCGCGGCTCGCGCACCGGGCACTGGCCGTACCACACCCGGCCGTCCTCGACGAGGACCGCGCCGTCGGGGCCGAGGCTCGCGAGGACGGACCTCGCGCCGAGGGCCAGCAGCTTGCCCGCCGCGTCGATCGCGTCCCCCAGCGACGCGATCGACGTTCCTGTGGCCTCGGCCAGCTCCTCACGGTTGGGCTTGACCAGCGCGGGCGCCGCGGCCAGCGCCGACACCAGCGCGGGACCGCTGGTGTCGACCGCGACGTTGATGCCCGCCCGCGTGAACCGCCGGCACAGGCGGGCGTACATGTCGACCGGGACGCCCGGCGGGAGGCTCCCGGAGGCGACCACCCAGTCGGCCGACTCCGCCGCGCTGAGCACCGCCTCGGCGACGGCGTCCAGCTCGTCGGCCGAGAGCGCCGTGCCCGGCTCGTTGATCTTGGTGATGGTGCCGTCGGGCTCGGCGAGCGCGACGTTGGACCGGGTGGTCCCGGCGACCGGCACGGTGATCATCTGGATGCCCTCCTCGGAGAGCAGCCTGACGAGCTGGCGCCCCTCGGCCCCTCCGTAGGGGACGACCGCGCACGACCTGACCCGGTTGGCCAGCAGGGCGCGGCACACGTTGACCCCCTTGCCACCGGGGTCGAGGTGGGCCGTCGCGGCGCGGATGACCGTGCCGCGCGCGAGGGTCGCGATCTCGATCGTGCGATCGAGGCTCGGGTTGAGCGTCAGGGTGAGGATCACGCCCGTACCACCTCCGGCCCGGCCTGCGCCACCTCGGACACCGTCGCGGGGTCGAGCCCGGTGTCGGTGATGACCACGTCGATCTCGGACATCGACGCGAACCGGGCGAGGTAGGTGTCGGCGAACTTGGTGTGGTCGGCGAGCAGCACGCTGCGCTTGGCCGCCTTGATCATCGCCCGCTTGATGGCCGCCTCGGCGGGGTCCGGCGTGGTGAGGCCCCTGGCCACCGAGCAGCCGTTCGCCGCCATGAACGCGACGTCCACGTTGAGCCGTGAGAGCGGCCGCATCGCCCAGTCGTCGACGGTGGCCAGCGTGCGCCCCCGTACCCGGCCGCCGAGCATGATCACGTTGAGGTTCGCCCGCGTGGCCAGCACCGTGGCCAGGGGCGGGGAGTTGACGATCACGGTGAGCTCGCGGTCGGCGGGGAGCACCTGCACCAGCCGGCCCGTGGTGGTGCCCGCGTCGATGATGATCGCGCCGTCCTCGGGCAGCTCCGCGACGGCGGCCTTGGCGATGCGCTCCTTCTCGGCCGTCATGACCTCGTCGCGGGTGGCCAGCGCGGGCTCGAAGCCCAGCCGCTCGACCGGGATGGCCCCGCCGTGCACGCGGCGCAACACGCCCGCACGCTCAAGAACAGTCAGGTCGCGGCGGATGGTCTCGGTGGTGACCGAGAACTCCTCGCCCAGCGTCACGACGTCCACCCTGCCGATGGCCCGTGCCCGACGCAGGATGTCCTGCTGCCGCTCCTCGGCGTACATCGTGTTGATTCACCGCCGTTTCAAGTTGGTTTCGTCTTTGTTTATACCCGCCCTTGTTGAGGCGTCAAGGATTTCCGGTCATTCCACCCGCGGCCTCGGCGAGGGCGGGCGCAGACCGGCGAAAGGCGCAGACCAACGAAACAGGCGGTGAACCCCACCGCGGGGAGCGGCACTCCAGGCGCGAGCAGGTGGCCGCGCGACGCCCTCAGACCCCGGAAAGCGCCAGGGTGAGCAGGGCTGTGCCTCCTCCGGCGACGGCCCCGGCGGCGACCTGGGCGATCGTGTGGTGCGCCAGCCGTACGCGGGCCCAGCACACGACCGCGACGACCACCGCACCGGCGACCAGCGTCGGCGTCGCCGGCAGGACGCGGGCGAGCACCAGCACGGTGCCGGCCGACACCGCCGCGTGGAAGGAGATCTTCCACCGCAGGGTCACAGGGACGGTCACCGCGAGGCCCGCCAGCATGGCGGCCACCGTGGCCACCAGCAGGCGCGGGGCCCCGAGGCCCGCCAGCAGCATGAGCGCCGCCAGCACGGCCGCGACCGCCACCAGCAGCGGCACCGTCCTGCGCGAGCGGTCCACGATGTGCCGCGAGTCGAGCCGTCCCGAGCGGACGCCCATGGCGATCACCAGCGCCGGGACGCCGCCGCACAGCAGCGACGCGAGCAGGCCCCACTGGAAGCCGGCCCAGCCGTCGGAGACCAGGCCCACCACCGGCGGCAGCCCGATGACGAGCACCTGCGGGGCGAACAGCTCGGTGACCCATCGCGCGACCCGGTCGGACAGGCCGGAGGCCCCGCTTGCCCCTTCCTCGGCACTCGCCACACGCTGGCCACCCATCGGCACTCCCCCGTCGAGACTTCCCGGAGCTACGCAGACTGCCATACCTGGCCGACCGGGGGACGCCGCGACGCGATCTTCGCCTCACTCCCGCTCGGCCGCCTGGCGTGGAGCCGGTGGCGAAATCCTCCGGCCGCCTATACTTTCGAGGAGATCAGCGTCATGGGAGGGGTATGCGAAACGCCGAGCCCCTGGTCGTCGGCGTGGACGGCGGCGGCACGAGCACGCGCTGCCTGGTCGCCACCCTGAGCGGCGAGATCGTCGCCCGAGGCCGGGCGGGAGGCGCCAACCCCCGCTCCGCCCGCGACCCCGGTGGCAACCTCACCCACGCGCTCACCGAGGCCCTGCTCGGGCTCGGCCCGCGCTTCCACCCGCGCGACGTCGCGGGCGGCGTCTTCGGGCTCGCCGGCGCCCCGGCCGAGGCCCCCCACCAGGGCCCCTCAACGCTCACCTTCACCCCGTTGGA
>NZ_JBEZFH010000264.1:0-9170 GCF_040649355.1 Sphaerisporangium sp. NPDC049002
CACACCGCCACGCTCTACATGACCCTGCTCGCGGCATACCAGGCGGTGCTCGCCCGGCACGCGGGCGACGCCGCCGAGGCGGCCGTCCTCGCGCTGGGCTGGGCGGACGTGCTGGAGGCGCTGAGCGCACACCCGCGGATCGGCGATCGCGCCGCCGGGGCGGGCCGGGAGTCCTCGTGGTCGCGCGAGGAGCAGTCCGGTACGGCGGGAGCCGATCGGCGGGTGCTCGCGGAGCTGGCCGCCCGCAACGCGGTGTACGAGCAGCGGTTCGGCCACGTCTACCTGATCTGCGCCACGGGCCTGTCGGCGGGGGAGATGCTCGACCGGCTCGCCGGCCGCCTGCTGAACGACGAGGAGGCCGAGCGGGCCGTCGTACGGGAGGAGCTCGCCAAGATCACGCGCCTGCGGGTGGCCAAACTCCTCGCGGAGGGCGAGGGCAGGGGCGAGGGCGGCGCATGACCAACTTGATCACCCCGTCCACCCCGTCCATGCGCGCGCGGGCCGGCCGCGCAGAGGAGGAGAGATGAGCCTTTCCACCCATGTGCTGGACTCCGGCAACGGCCGCCCGGCCGAGGGCATGGCCGTGAGCCTGTTCCAGGGGGACCGCCTGGCCGGCAAGGGCGTGACCGACCAGGACGGCCGCCTGCGCGACTGGCTGCCCGAGGGGGAGCCGGGCAAGGGCGTCCACCGCCTGGTCTTCGAGACCGGCGCCTACTTCGCCCGGTCGGGGGTGACGGCGTTCTACCCGGAGGTCGTCGTGACCTTCTTCGTGGACGACCCGGAGGCGCACTACCACGTGCCGTTGCTGCTGAGCCCGTTCGCCTACTCGACCTACCGAGGGAGCTAGCGATGACCGTCGTCCTCGGGCCCAACCGCTACGGCAAGGCGGAGACCCGCGTCGTCCGCGTCACCCGCGACGGCGAGGTCCACCACCTCAAGGACTGCAACGTCTCCATCTCGCTCTCCGGGGCGATGGAGGACGTGCACAGGAACGGCGGCAACGCCGCCGTGCTGCCCACCGACTCGCAGAAGAACACGGTCTACGCCTTCGCCAAGAAGCACGGCATCGGGCAGATCGAAGAGTTCGCCCTGCTGCTCGCCCGGCACTTCGTCGGCTCGCAGCCCACGATCCACCACGCCCGGGTGGCGGTGGAGGAGTACTCCTGGGAGCGCCGGGGGCCGCATTCCTTCCTGCGCTCGGCCGCCGAGACGCGCACGTGCGTGGTCCACCACGACCGCGACGGCACCTCCACGGTGGTGTCGGGGCTGCGCGATCTGGTGCTGCTGAACTCGACGGGCTCGGAGTTCCACGGGTTCATCGAGGACGAGTACACCACGCTGCCGCCGGCCACCGACCGCGTCCTCGCCACCGCCGTGACCGCGCGCTGGCGCCACACCGCGCCGCCCGCGCTCCCGGATCCCGCCGGCGCGTCCGAACTCGCCAATTCGTATGATTTCGGGAAATCGTACGATGAAGTGCGGAGATCCTTGCTGGAGGCGTTCGCCGACACCCACAGCCTGTCACTGCAGCAGACGCTCTTCTCCATGGGCGGCCGCGTGCTGGCCACGCGCGAGGAGGTCTGCGAGGTGCGGCTGGAGCTCCCGAACAAGCACCACTTCCTTGTCGATCTCACTCCTTTCGGCTTGGACAACGACAACGAGGTCTACTTCGCCGCCGATCGCCCGTACGGGCTGATCGAGGGCGCCGTGCTCCACGACGACGCGCCGGACGCCGGCCCGGCCTGGGACTAGGGGAGTACAGATGGAGTTCCTGCGACCCACCACCTGGGGCGAGGCGCTGGCCGCCAAGGCGGAACGGCCGGACGCGGTGCCCATCCAGGGCGGCACCGACGTCATGGTCGAGATCAACTTCGACGTGCGCCGCCCGGTGGCGCTGCTGGACCTGAACCAGGTCACCGACCTCGCCGGCTGGGAGCCCATGTCCGACGGGCGGCTCCGCGTCGGCGCCGGGGTGCCGTACGCGCGGATCATCTCCGAGCTGGGGGACCGGCTCCCCGGGCTGGCCCAGGCCTCCCGCACGGTCGGCTCCCCGCAGATCCGCAACCGGGGCTCGGTCGGCGGCAACCTCGGCGCCGCCTCCCCCGCGGGCGACAGCCACCCGCCCCTGCTCGCCGGCGACGCGGTGATCGAGGTCGAGTCCGCCGCGCGGGGCACGCGCATGATCCCGGCCGCCGAGTTCTACCTCGGGGTGAAGCGCAGCGCGCTGGAACCCGACGAGCTGATCCGCGCCTTCTGGATGGCGCCCGCCGAGGGCCCGCAGTACTTCTCCAAGGTCGGCACCCGCAACGCCATGGTCATCGCCGTGTGCTCCTTCGCGATAGCGCTGCACCCACAGGAGCGCCGCGCCCGTACCGGCGTGGGCTCGGCGGCCCCGACCCCGCGCCGGGCACTCGCCGCGGAGGAGTTCCTCGCGGCCGAGCTCGACTGGACCGGGTCCGGCCCCCTCGACGCCGCGCTGCTGGCGCGGTTCGGCGAGCTGGCGGCCCAGGCGGCCTCACCCATCGACGACGTCCGGGGCACCGCCGACTACCGGCGCCACGCGGTCGCGGTGATGGCCCGCCGCACGCTCACCTGGGCCTGGAACGACTATCGCGAGGAGGCGGCGGCATGCGCGTGAACTTCACCGTCAACGGCAGGCCCGAGGCGGTCGACGGCGTCTGGGAGGGCGAGAGCCTGCTCTACGTCCTGCGCGAGCGCGTCGGCCTGCCCGGCTCGAAGAACGCCTGCGAGCAGGGCGAATGCGGCTCCTGCACGGTCTACCTCGACGGCCTGCCGGTGTGCGCGTGCCTGGTCGCCGCAGGGCAGGCCGAGGGCCGCGAGGTGCGCACGGTCGAGGGGCTGGCGCAGGGGGACCGGCTCGACCCGATCCAGGAGGCCTTCGTCGAGTGCGGAGCCGTGCAGTGCGGGTTCTGCACGCCGGGCCTGCTCGTCCAGGCGCACGACCTGATCGAGCGCAACGCCGAGCCCAGCGACGCCGAGATCCGCGAGGCCCTGGCGGGCAACCTGTGCCGCTGCACCGGGTACGAGAAGATCCTCGACGCGGTGCGGCTCGCCGCCGCCAGGAAGGCCGGGGTGGCGTGACCGTGGGAACCCTCATCGAGAACGTCGCGATCGCCCCGGTGGTGGGGCCCGAGATCGGCCGCGGGTACATCCACGTCGAGGACGGCCGCATCGCCGCGCTCGGCGCGGGCCCGGCCCCCGACGTCCCCGGCGCCACGCGGATCGACGGCTCGGGCTGCCTGGCGACCCCCGGCCTGGTCAACACCCACCACCACCTGTACCAGTGGGCCTCCCAGGGAGTCGCCCAGGACGCCACGCTGTTCGAGTGGCTCACCGCTCTCTACCAGGTGTGGGCGGCCATGGACGCCGAGGTCGTGAAGGGCGCGGCCACCGCCGGGCTCGGCTGGCTCGCGCTGTCGGGCTGCACCACGACCACCGACCACCACTACATCTTCCCCAAGGGCCGGGGCGACCTGTTCGCCGCCGAGATCGAGGCGGCCCGCGACCTCGGGATCCGCTTCCATCCGTGCCGGGGGTCGATGGACCGGGGCGTCTCGCAGGGCGGCCTGCCCCCGGACGAGGTGGTCGAGGGGCTGGAGGAGATCCTCGCCGCCACCGCCGAGGCCGTCGACGCCTACCACGACCCCTCTTTCGGCTCGAAGCTCCGCGTCGCCGTGGCGCCGTGCTCGCCGTTCTCGGTCAGCGCCGACCTGATGACCGAGGCGGCGGCGCTGGCCCGCGACAAGGGCGTGCGCCTCCACACCCACCTGTGCGAGACGCGCGACGAGGAGGAGCACTGCCTGGCGCAGATGGGCTGCACCCCGGTCGACTACATGGAGAAGCTGGGCTGGCTCGGCCCCGACGTCTGGGTGGCCCACGCCGTCCACCTCCACGATCGCGACATCCGGCGCTTCGCCGAGACCGGCACCGGCTCCGCCCACTGCCCGAGCTCCAACGGCCGCCTCGGCGCGGGCATCGCCCGCGTGTTCGAGATGCTGCGGGGCGGTGCGATCGTCGGCCTCGGCGTCGACGGCAGCGCCTCCAGCGAGCTCACGCCCCTGGCGGGCGAGATGCGGCAGGCCCTGCTGTTCCAGCGCGCGAGGTACGGGCCGGCGGCGCTCACCGCCCGCCAGGCGCTGGAGATCGGCACCCTGGGCGGCGCCCGGTGCCTCGGCCGGCAGGACGAGATCGGCTCTCTGGAGCCGGGGAAGCTCGCCGACATCGTCCTGTGGCGGGTCGACGGCTTCGCGGCGGCCGTCGAGGACCCGGTCTGCGCGCTGGTCTTCGGCGCGACGCCGCCCGTGGCCCGCGTGCTGGTCGGCGGAGAGACCGTGGTGGAGGACGGCGAGCTGCGCACGGTGTCGCACGACGCCGCGGGACGGGCCGGCGTCGAGGCACACCGCCGCCTGACCCGGCTCGCCGCCGACAGGGGATTCAGCGTGAACAGGGAGGTCGGCGCTTGAGGCCGGGACCCGCACGCCGAGAGGCCCCTGGGTCGGGGCACGCCCACCAAGAGGCCCTCGCATGACGCCGGGGCACGCCCACCCGGAGGCCCGCGCGTGACGCCGGGGCACGTGCTGATCGCGCCGGACAAGTTCAAGGGCTCGCTCAGCGCCGTCGAGGTCGCCGGCCGGGTGGCGGCGGGCCTGCGCGCCGCCCGGCCGGACCTCACGGTCGTGACACTGCCGGTGGCCGACGGAGGGGACGGCACCGTGGAGGCCGCCGTCGCCTGCGGGTTCCACCGCGTCGAGGCCGTCGTCGCCGGCCCTACCGGTGAGCCCGTGAGCGCCGCCTACGGCTTCCTGGACGGCGTGGCGGTGGTCGAGCTCGCCGAGGCGTCCGGCCTGCACCGGCTCCCCGGCGGGCGGCTCGCGCCCCTCACGGCCGGGAGCGACGGCACCGGCGACCTGATCGCGGCGGCCCTGCGCCAGGGTCCCCGGGAGGTGGTGCTCGGCCTCGGCGGCAGCGCCTGCACCGACGGTGGCTCCGGCATGATGCGCGCGCTCGGCGTGCGCCTGCTCGACGCGCGGGGCCGCGACCTGCCGCCCGGGGGCGGGTCCCTGGCCGGCCTGCGCTCCCTTGACCTCTCGGGGTTCGCGCCGCCCGCCGGCACGACGTTCGTCGTCGCCAGCGACGTGGACAACCCGCTGCTCGGCCCCGAAGGCGCGGCCGCGGTCTACGGCCCGCAGAAGGGGGCGGGACCGGCCGATCTGCCGAGGCTGGAGGAGGGCCTGGCCCGCTGGGCCGACCTCGCCGAGCGCGACCTCGGCGTACGGGCGCGCGACACCCCGGGCGCGGGGGCGGCGGGCGGCGTCGGGTTCGCGGCCATGGCTTTCCTCGGCGCCGAGATCAGGCCGGGCATCCGCCTTCTGCTCGACCTGCTCGGCTTCTCCGCGCGGCTCTCCGGCGCGAGACTCGTGATCACGGGGGAGGGCTCGCTCGACGACCAGACCCTGCGCGGCAAGGCCCCGGCCGGGGTGGCGTCGGCGGCCGCCGAGGCGGGGGTGCCCGTGGTCGCCGTGTGCGGCCGGTGCGCGCTGACCGGCGAGCAGTTGCGCGCGGCGGGCATCCAGGCCGCCTTCGCGCTGACCGGCATCGAGGACGACGTGCGACGCTGCATGGCGGAGGCGGGCCCGCTCCTCACCCGGCTCTCCGCCACGCTGGCCGCCGAATGGCTCCCCCAGGCGCCCGCCCACGCCCATGACTGACACCCGGTTGGACGGAGGACTGTGAGCGATTTCGATCTGGTGGTGCGCTCCCGGCGGGCGGTGCTGCCCGATGGCGAGCGCCCCCTGGCCGTGGCCGTGCGGGACGGCGTGATCGCGGCGCTCCTGCCCTACGACGACCCGGCACCGGCGGCCGAGCGGGTGGACCTCGGCGAGGTGTGCCTGCTGCCCGGCCTGGTCGACACCCACGTCCACGTCAACGAGCCCGGCCGCACCGAGTGGGAGGGGTTCGCCACCGCCACCAGGGCGGCGGCGGCCGGAGGCGTGACGACGATCGTCGACATGCCGCTCAACTCGCTGCCGCCCACGGTGAACGCGGGCGCGCTCGCGGTCAAGCGGGCGGCGGCGGCCGGTCAGTGCGCCGTCGACGTGGGCTTCTGGGGCGGCGCGATCCCCGGGAACGCCGCCGAGCTGCGCGCGCTGCACGAGGCGGGCGTGTACGGCTTCAAGTGCTTCCTGTCGCCGTCCGGGGTGGAGGAGTTCCCGCCGCTGGACGCCGCGGGCCTGGGTACGGCCCTGCGCGAGGTGGCCGCGTTCGACGGGCTCATGGTGGTGCACGCGGAGGACCCCGCGCTGCTCACCGAGCCCCTCGGCCCGACATACCCGGAATTTCTCGACTCGCGGCCGGGGGAGTCGGAGCGCCGGGCCGTCGAGCGGGTCATCGCCGCCGCCCGCGAGACCGGCGCGCGCGTCCACATCCTGCACGTGTCCTCGGCCTCCTGCCTCGAACCGCTGGACGCCGCGCGGCGCGACGGGGTGCGGATCACCGCCGAGACCTGCCCCCACTACCTGACCCTCACCGCCGAGCAGGTGCGCGGCCCCGAGTACAAGTGCTGCCCCCCGATCAGGGACGGCGGCAACCGCGACGAACTGTGGAAGGGCCTCGCGGCGGGCGTGCTGAGCTGCGTCGTCTCCGACCACTCGCCGTCCACCCCCGACCTGAAGGTGCCCGACTTCGCCGCCGCCTGGGGAGGGATCTCCTCGCTGCAGATCGGCCTGCCCGCCGTGTGGACCGAGGCACGCTCGCGCGGGTACGGCCTGACGCGCGTCGCCGAGTGGATGTCCGCGCGTCCTGCGGAGCTGGCCGGCCTGACCGCCAAGGGCGGCATCGCCGTGGGCCTCGACGCCGACCTGGTGGCCTTCGACGACGCGGCCGGGTTCACCGTGAACGCCACAGACCTGCGCCACCGCAACCCGGTGACGCCCTACCACGGCCGCACGCTGACCGGAGTGGTGCGCACCACCTGGCTGCGCGGCCGGCCCGTGTCCGACACCGTCCCACCTTTTGGAGTGCTTCTTTGAACGACCTTCCGGCCGGCTGCCACCCGATCCCCGCGAGCACCGGCGGTGCCGGTGAGTGACCTCACGCGCCTGCCCGACCTGGCGCTGCGCACCTGCGGCGGGTCGGTCGTGGCGGCGAGCGACGAGTCCTTCGCCGAGCGGCAGGCACTGATCAGGCCCGGCGCGCCCGCGTTCCAGCCCGGCACCTTCGGCCCCCGGGGCCAGGTCTACGACGGCTGGGAGACCCGGCGGCGCCGCGAGCCCGGCCACGACTGGGCGATCGTGCGGCTCGGCATGCCCGGTGCCGTCCGGTGTGTGGTGGTCGACACCGCGTGGTTCACCGGCAACTACCCGCCCTTCGCCTCGGTCGAGGCGTGCGCGGTCGGCGGGTACCCCTCGGTGGCCGAGCTCCAGGAGGCCGAGTGGGTGGAGATCGTGCCAAGGAGCCCCCTGGGCGGGGACGCCGCGCACGAGTTCGCCGTCGGCGACGGCCGCCGGTTCACCCACGTGCGGCTGAACATCTTCCCCGACGGCGGGGTCTCGCGGCTGCGCGTCCACGGCGAGGTGGCGCCCGACCTGGCGCTGTACGAGGGCATGACCGTGGACCTCGCCGCCCTGGAGAACGGGGCCATGGTCACCGCCTGCTCGGACGAGTTCTACTCCTCGCCGGCGAACGTCATAGCCCCCGGGCTGCCCCGGCACCAGGCCGAGGGGTGGGAGACCTCCCGCCGCCGGGACGGCGGCAACGACTGGCTGGTCGTACGGCTGGCGGTGCCCGGCGTCGTGCGCGTCGCCGAGCTGGACACCACCAACCTGGTGTACAACGCCCCCGGCGCGGCCTCCCTGATGGCCGCCGAGGCCGGCGACGGCCCGCCGGGGGAGGACACCGAGTGGTTCGAGCTGCTCCCGCGCACCCGGCTCCAGCCGGACACCCGCCACAGGTTCCGCCTGCCGGGTGACCGCGTCGCGACGCACGTACGCCTCGACATCTACCCCGACGGCGGCATGGGCCGCCTCCGCCTCCACGGCACTCCCCGCGACCTGTAAGACCGGGCAGGCTCCCGCCGGGTCAGTGCCAGATCGTGATGCGGGTGCCCGCCGGGGCCTGTCCCAGGGGGTTCTCCGCGACCACCGAGCCCGCGCCCGCGATCTTGCGCACCCGTACCTGGAAGCCGGCGGTGCGAAGCTCGCGGGTGGCGTCCCCGACGTTCTTGAACCGGACGTCGGGGATGGCCACGAGGGCCTGGCCCGGCTGGACGTTGTCGGGGTTCTCCCAGGGCCAGTGGAAGCCGGTGTCGGGCCCCTTGGAGCAGGTGAGCTGCACGTTCTGCCCGGCGGTGACCTCGGCACGCGCGGCGGGGTTCTGGGCGATGATCGTGCCAGGCTGGGCGTTGTCGGTCTGCTGGACGATCGTGGGGTTGTACCCCTTCCCCCGCAGGAACGCCTCGGCCTGGTCGCACTGCATCTCGCTGACGTCGGGCATGAGCTGCCCGGCGCTCAGCACGAGCTGCACCCGGCTGCCCTCCCTGACCTTGGTGCCGACCTGGGGGTTCGTGCGCAGCACCAGGCCGCGCTGCACGGTGTCGCTCGGTACCCGGCTGACGGTGCCGGCGGTGAGGCTCGCCTCGGAGATCTTGGCCCGCGCGTCGGCCTCCGGCAGGTTGACGACGTTCGGCACCGCGATCTTGACGGGCCCGGCCGAGGGGATCAGCGTGATCCTGGACTGGGCGAGCACCTCCTTGCCCGGCTCGGGTTCGGTGCGCAGGACCTTGTCCTCGGCCACCTCCTTGTCGTGCTCGGGGGTGCCGATCTTGACCTCGAAGCCCTGCTTCTCGGCCTCCGATTTGGCGATCGTGATGTTCAGGCCGGACAGGTCGGGGACCTTGGTGTAGCGGCCCTCGGAGAACCACCAGCCGGTGCCACCGATCGCAGCGGCCATCAGGACCACCAGCACGACGATGAACCAGTGGGGCCGGAAACCGCGGCGCTTCGGGCCTTCGGCCGCCGGCCGTACCGCCGGGGCGGTGAGCATCTCGGTCTGCGAGTGGATCAGGGTCGGGTTGGCGGGCGCGGCGCCCATCTGGTGCGCGGCCACCGGCCCGGGGGCCGCCGCGCCGGTGGGCGGGCGCTGCGGCCCCATGT
>NZ_JBEZFH010000265.1:0-9132 GCF_040649355.1 Sphaerisporangium sp. NPDC049002
TGCCGGACGGGACGAACCGCTCGCCGACGACGGTCGCGGACCGCGCCCGGATGTGCCGGCGCGCCGAAGGCGCCGACCCCGCGGACGAGATCTTCGTCAAGGAGTACTTCGGCCCGATCCTGTCGGTCCACGTCTACGACGACAGCCGCTTCGACACTGTGCTCGACCAGATGGAGAGCGTCTCACCGTACGCGCTCACCGGATCGATCATCGCGCAGGACCGCTACGCCATCGCCTCGGCCACCGAGCGCCTGCGCTTCGCCGCCGGCAACTTCTACATCAACGACAAGCCCACCGGCGCCGTCGTCGGCCAGCAGCCCTTCGGCGGCGCCCGCGCCTCCGGCACCGACGACAAGGCCGGCTCCATCTTCAACCTGATCCGCTGGGTCAACGCCCGCGCCATCAAGGAAACCTTCAACCCACCCACCGACCACCGCTACCCCCACATGGGCTGACCGTCCTCGGCCCCGGGACCCCGGTACCCGACGCTCACCCCACGAGAACCGCAGCGCCCGGACGGCCTGACACAGGCCGTCGGGCGTTCCACTTCCCAGGCGTTTCAACGACACTCCCGAGATCCGACGCTCTCGCCGCCGTTCTGAAGGACCTGGAAGCCGACACCGCGGGGGAGGCGGCCGTGGCGCTCGCACTACGTCACGACCCCCGAGTGCTTCCGGTGCTCAAGGAGAAGCTCGCCGACCTCGACGTCGGGAACCTCTACCTGGAGGCGGCCCAGGAACTCGGCGACCCACAATTCCTGCCCCTCCTGCGTCAGCTCAAGGACCGCGGATGGGGCGTCGAGACCGGTGACGCCTTCTATCTCGACAGCGCCCTGGAGATCTTGAGCGGATCCTCCACGGCTTAGACGAAAGTCCGGCTGTCGTGCCTTCTGACCTGTATCACCGACGGTGGATAGCTGTGGGTCTCCGCCCAGTGCCCCGCCGAGCCGGCGAACTTGGTTTCCGCCGCCCGTAGCGACCTGGACATCGCGAACCTCGGGGGGCGTGGCCACCACTGGCCCTTGTCCAGCGGTTCACAGGGGTACGCCTGGACCGGGAGTGGCTTATGCATCGGCATACGCGTTTATCTGATCCGGTAATCCATCCGGCTGCTGGAGGGCTACGGCGATGCGAGTGGTGCAATGGCCCGATACCACCATGGAAGAAGACCCGGTGTACCGCTTGGTAGATCAGCTTCGCCACGTGCTCCAGAAGCGCCATGATGGCCCTTCCGGCCGATGAGCACATGACGATCAGGTTGCCCGCGAAGAGGTTCAGCAGCGACCGACAGCGGTGATCTACGCCAACGGCGGCGGGTACCGGTGAATCTCCGCCCGGTGCCCCGCCGAGCCGGCGAACTTGGCGTCGTCGGTCAGGAGCGGAACGCCCAGCGACTCGGCGAGCGCCACGTACATGCCGTCATAGGCGGTGAGGTTGTTCCGAAGCTCCAGGACGCGCGGCTGGAGAGGGAGCATCGAATGCCGGACGATCTTCAGCTGCGCGTAGCGCTCCAGCATGACCCGGGCACGGGCCTCGGAGATCCGCACCTCCGGCCTGCTGGTGATCACATGCCCCCGTACCACCGAGGCGAGCTCGACGTCGATCAACGCCGGGGCATGCAGCTTGCGCGCCAGCCGCTGGCGGAGAAGATCGTCGCCCTTCACGTTGGCCAGCAGGCGGAAGACGATCGAGGCGTCCACGACGAGGCTCACCGGTGGTCTTCTCGCAGCGTCTCGCGAACGAAGTCAGGGTCGTAGGGCACCGGCTCGTCGGAGGCGATCTTGGCCATCACCTCGTCCAGAGTCGGCGTGACCGCCTCCTCGTTCAGAAGGTCGCGCACATATGCCGTCAGCGACTTACCTTCGCGCTCGGCCCGTGCCTTCAGTGTCCTCTCGGTCGCATCGGGGACATCGCGGATCTGAATCGTTCCCATGCCACCAATTTAGCATGCAACTTGCATGCACACTCGGCTGCCTCGTCCACGACAACACCCGGAGGCGCCCGCCGGTCAGCCTCGGCGGCGCGATGCCCGCTCGGCGGCGTCCAGTGCGGCGG
Source organism: Sphaerisporangium sp. NPDC049002 (assembly GCF_040649355.1). Classification (NCBI taxonomy): domain Bacteria; kingdom Bacillati; phylum Actinomycetota; class Actinomycetes; order Streptosporangiales; family Streptosporangiaceae; genus Sphaerisporangium; species Sphaerisporangium sp. NPDC049002. The sequence continues at coordinate 2,055 of NZ_JBEZFH010000265.1, forward strand.
CCTCCTCGGGGGTCGGAGCGGTGCCGCCGAGGTGGGTGGGCTGCCACCACACGCCCTGCGGGATCTCGGGATAGCTCCGCTGCACCCGATCGAGCTGCTCCGACATCCGGGTCCGCAGGCCGTCCGCGAGCTCCGCGATGTCCTGCCCGGCCTTGGGGAACAGGGGCTCGCCCACGTCGACCGTGATGGGCACGTGCCGCTGGGTCAGGGCCTTCGGGCGGCCCTTGGTCCACATGCGCTGTGTCCCCCAGACCGTGACCGGGATCAGCGGGACCTCGGCCTGGGACGCCATGCGCACGGCGCCGTTCTTGAGGTCCTTGAGGGTGAAGGACCGGCTGATCGTCGCCTCGGCGAACACGCCGACCACCTCGCCCGCCCGCAGGGCGGCCACGGCGCTGCCGTACGCCCCCGCGCCCGCCGACCGGTCGACCGGGATGTGGCGCATGCCACGCATCAGCGGCCCGGAGACCCGGTGGGCGAAGACCTCCTTCTTGGCCATGAACCGCACGAGCCGGCGCGAGGGGTAGGCGCCGTACCCGACGAAGATGAAGTCCAGGTAGCTCACGTGGTTGCTGACCAGCACGGCGCCGCCGCTCCTCGGCACGCGTTCGGCGCCGTTGACCTCGATCCTGAGGTCGAGCGCCTTGAACAGCCCTCTCGCGGTTGTGATCACCAGGGGGTAGAGGATCTCAGCCATGCCTGCACGGTAACCTACGCGGAAGTAACTTGGCGTCTCGGTGGCCCAGGAAGGCCTTCTCCAGCCATCGGGATCCCTGATCCGCGGTCATCTCACGGATCCGCGTTCGCCAACGGGCGGAGACCGCTTCGCGTACTCACCCACCCCAGGCAGGTCGACCTCCTGACCTGGGGTTATGACGTGTTCCAGTATGTCCCGCGCGGCGGTGGCAGGAAGCGGTCAGGGCGGTGCAGCTTGCTGCCGCCGGTTCGTCTGGTTCATGGGTGGCGATTCCCGCAGAGTTGTTTGTGCGAGAACAAACAAACAGCCCGCCAGAAAAGAGCCGAAGAAATGACGAACTCCACCGCCTCCACCCGCACCGCCGGAACCACCTGGGACTCCTACAGCCGCACCGCCGGAACCACCTGGGACAGCTTCACCCGCACCCCCGGCACCACCTGGGACTAAGAAAAGCCGAAAACCCGCGCCCAGCACGAAAACCCAATCAATCCCGCCGATGAACGCTCTTTGATCCTCCGCCCGACAGCACAAAAGAAGACGAAGCCAAGAGTAAACAGAAAGACCGGGCCGAGCCGGCCGAGACCATCGTCATCAGATCCGAACCGATGGCGCCGGCGGACATCGGACGGCCCCACATCAAAAAGCCAGGGCGACGCCGAGCCTCCCCTCTCCAGGTCCGCCGGCCAGACAGCCCCGGCGATTCCCCGCCACCCCGGCCCACCGCGACGCCCGCCCCCGTGGCACCGGCCGTGCCGTATCCGGCCCCGTGCCCCCCTTCCCCCTGCGGCGCTCGCGCTCGCTTCCCCGGTCGTCCCATCCATGCGTCCACGGGCAGGCCAGGCGTGGCCGTCATCACGCGCCTGGATCGCCGGCGTGCCGCCGACCGCCCGAAGGATGGACCGTATCGGCCATAACGGAATTGGCATAACCCCTTGCGGACGCCCCACCGAAAGTATTAATGTTCGGTTCGCGGCTGGAACGCGGCCCGGCCGCGAAGTGGCGAGGGTCAGGCCGCACGGCCGGAACGTTCCGCGTTTCCCATGCGCCCGGCCGTGCGGTCCCCCGCGTCACGAACGAGCGAGACCGCCTTCGCGCGCTCGCGCCCCACAGGCAGGCCGACGTCCTGACCTGGGGTGATGGCTCAATCCCGTATGTCCCGCGCGGCGGTGGCAGGAAGCGGTCAGGGCGGTGCAGTTTGCTGCCGCCGGTTCGTCTGGTTCATGGGTGGCGATTCCCGCAGAGTTGTTTGTGCGAGAACAAACAAACAGCCCGCCAGAAAAGAGCCGAAGAAATGACGAACTCCACCGCCTCCACCCGCACCGCCGGAACCACCTGGGACTCCTACAGCCGCACCGCCGGAACCACCTGGGACAGCTACTCCCGCACCCCCGGCACCACGTGGGACTAAGTTCATCGAACCAATCGGAATCCATATTGACAGCCCACCGGCCATCCTCTTGAAACCGATTGACAAACTCATTCGACAGCACATGATCCGGCACATCGCACAGCGAATGGACAGACCAGGCCGAGCCGACTAAGACCATCGTCATCCGGATACGAACCGATGGCATCGGCGGACGATCAAACGGCCGCACATCGAGCCGGCCAGGGCGAAGCCGAGACATTCCTCTCAGGCCCCCGGCCAGACCGCTCCCAGTGAGTCCCCACCGCCACATCCAGGCACGCGTGTGTCCTCTCCCCTGCCACGTCCGTCGGCGGCCCCGGAGGCCACGACGTGAACCACCACATCCCCTCGGCGCCGGCGACACCCGCCGCCTCATCGAGCTACTCGGAGAAGAGAACCGATGCTTTCACTACAGGGCTTCATCAACGGCGACATCGCGGCGCTGGTGCTTGTCGGGCTGTTCACCATCACCTGCCTGGTACAGGCCTGGATGGAACACCGGGACGGCGTGAAGGACACGATGGAGAACAACAGGGACAACCTCTCCCTTCGATGAGCGGGCCGAGGCTCCCCCGGCGACACCCGGCCCGCTTACGCTTGCCAGGACCCGCGATCGGGGAGAGTCTGGCCGGGGAACCACCGATCGCAGCCGAGGACCGCCTCATGAAGAAGCTGATCAACAGCGCCGGCTCCGTCGTGACCGACGCGCTCGCCGGAATGGCCGAGGCCCACCCCGGCCTCCGCGTGGACCCGCAGAACAAGATCGTGTACCGCCGGTCCGCGCCCACCGAGGGCAAGGTGGGGCTGGTGTCCGGCGGCGGATCCGGTCACGAGCCGCTGCACGGGGGCTTCGTCGGGTACGGCATGCTCGACGCGGCCTGTGCGGGAGAGATCTTCACCTCACCGGTCCCCGACCAGGTCGTCGAGGCCACCAAGGGCGTCGACGGCGGCGCAGGGGTGCTGCACATCGTCAAGAACTACACCGGCGACGTACTGAACTTCGAGATGGCCGCGGAGCTGTGCGCCGAGGAGGGCATCGAGGTCGCCGTCGTGCTCGTCGACGACGACGTGGCGGTCAAGGACTCGCTCTACACCGCAGGCCGCCGCGGCACGGGCGCGACGGTCTTCGTGGAGAAGATCGCCGGAGCGCTCGCCGAGACCGGTGCGTCCCTCGCCGAGGTGGCCAGGGCCGGCGAGGAGGTCAACGCGCGCAGCCGTTCGTTCGGCGTGGCGCTGTCCCCCTGCACCGTGCCCGCGGCCGGGAAGCCGACCTTCGAGCTTGCCGGAGACGAGATCGAGCTCGGCATCGGCATCCACGGCGAGCCCGGCCGCACCCGCGCGCCCGCCGCGCCCGCCCGCGACCTGGCCCGCGTCGCCATGGACGCCGTCCACGCCGACATGCCGCTCTCCGGCGACACCCTGGTGATGGTCAACGGCATGGGCGGCACCCCGCTCGTCGAGCTGTACGTGGTCTTCGCCGAGGTCGCCGCCTACCTGCGCGAGAAGGGCGCCGAACCAGCTCGCTGCCTGGTCGGCAACTACGTCACCAGCCTCGACATGCAGGGCTTCTCGGTGACGGTCTGCAAGCTGACCGACGAGCTCACCCGCCTCTGGGACGCCCCGGTGGAGACCCCCGGCCTGCGCTGGGGCCGATGACGCTCCGAGCGGGCAGGACCACCCGCGCATCGCCTCAAGGAGTCGCACGCCATGGACGCCCAGTTCTTCACCGCCTGGATCGAGGAGGTCGCGCGGGCCGTCGGCGCGAACCGCGACCACCTGACCCGGCTCGACGCCGCCATCGGTGACGCCGACCACGGCTCCAACCTCGACCGGGGCTTCACCGCCGTCCGGGAGGCCCTCGCCACGCCCGGCGACACCCCGGGAGCCGTCCTCACCCTCACCGGCACGACGCTGATCCGCAAGGTCGGCGGCGCCTCCGGCCCCCTTTACGGCACGGCCTTCCGGCAGATGGGCAAGGCCCTCGGGGCGAGCCCCGACGTCACGCTCACCGACCTCGCGTCAGCGCTGGAAGCGGCCCTCGCGGGCGTGCGGAGGCTCGGCGGCGCGGCCGAGGGCGACAAGACCATGGTCGACGCGCTCGCCCCCGCCTCACGCGCGCTCACCGCGGCCGTACAGAACGGGACGAAGGCCGAGGAGGCGCTCGCCGCGGCGCGCGCGGCGGCGGAGGAGGGCGCCCGGGCGACGATCCCGCTCCAGGCCCGCAAGGGACGCGCCAGCTACCTCGGCGAGCGCGGCATCGGCCACCAGGACCCGGGCGCCGCCTCCACCGCGCTCATCCTCACCGCCCTGCACACGGTGGCCGGCGGATGACCACCCCCGGCGGCCTGGTGGGCATCGTCCTGGTCTCGCACAGCGACGCCCTGGCGAGGGAGGCGGTGGCGCTCGCCGTGGGCATCGCCGGTCCGGACGTACGGGTCGCCCCGGCGGGCGGCACCGACGACGGCGGTCTCGGCGCCAGCCCGGACAAGGTCGCGGCGGCCATCGAGGAGGTCGGCCGGGGAGCCGGGGTCGTCCTCATCCCCGACCTCGGGGGCTCGGTGCTGACGGCCCTGCTGTTCGAACGGCCGGACGAGGTCGTGATCGCCGACGTCCCGTTCGTCGAGGGCGCCATAGCGGCGGCCGTGGCGGCCGGGGTCGGAGCCTCGCTGCAAGGTGTCCTCGACGCCGCCGAGGACGCCAGGACGTACCGCAAACTCTGACAACGATCGCCTCGTACCTTCTCGGCGAATGGGCGTCCACCGCGGAAGCGGCATATGTAAAGATCTTTATATGAAGCGATTAAGTAGTGTTCTGTTGTCTTTGTTCTGCCTGCTGACCGTGGTCGCGGGCGGCGGGATCGGGGCCGCGTCGGCCGACTCGGCGGCGGTGGCGGGGACGCTGGACGTCCCCACACAGCTGACCGCGATGCGGAAGCTCGACTTCATGATCGGCCGGTGGGCCGGCACCGGCTGGACCTTCAGCAGCTCCGGCGAGCGTCAGGAGTTCATCCAGACCGAGAACGTCCGGCGCCAGGTGGGCGGCCTGGCGATCTCCGTGGAGGGCGAGGGCCGGGACAAGGCCCAGCCGAAGCGGGTCGTGGACACCGCGCTCGCCGTGATCAACTACAACGACGCCACCGGCCAGTACCGCTGGGAGGCGTTCTCCGTGGGCTACGTCACCACCGCCACGCCGGTGGTCGGCGACAACCTGTTCCAGTGGAGCCTCCAGACGCCGCAGGCGACCATCCGGTACACGCTGAAGTTCACCCGCAGGACCTGGCACGAGATCGGCGAGTTCAGCGCCGACGGCGGGCAGACCTGGCGCCAGAACTTCCAGATGGATCTGCGCCGCGTGGCCTGAACACCCCGTCATCCGTGGCCGCTCCCCTCCTCACACGGAGGGGAGCGTCTTCTTGTCCGGATTTTTCCGTACGAATACCTCTTACACCGCTAATTACGGCTTTCGGCACGTAGGCACCGGCCCGGGTTACGCATTACGCATCGGCCGAAGGATCGATACGTATGTGCACGGCCGGGTAATACGTAATGTTGCGACCTATTCTTGCCGTTGTTCTGGACCGGCCTTGACCCATGGTCGATGATGCATTTGGCCTGCATCCAGTCCAAAGGAGCACATCATGGGCTTGAACCTCCGAGTGGTCGTCCCGCTCGTCTACGCGATCGCCGTCATCGTGGCCCTGGTGGTCAACAAGACGGCCGGTGGGGTGGTCGCCGTGGTCGGCGCCATCCTGGTCGCCCTGTTCTTCGTGAGCTACGGCCGCAGGGCCAACCGCTCATAGAGGAGTCAGTGCGAACAGCGCGCCCCACGGGTCGTGAAGGATCGTCGCGGGGCCGTGCTGTGCGGTGATCGTGGCGCCGAGGCGCTCGGCCGCGGTGAGCGCGGCCGGGCAGTCCCCGGCCCCGAAGAACGTCACCCACAGCGGCGCCAGCCCGCTCCGCGGCCCCCAGGTGGCCCGCGGCGGCGCGGGGGCGTCGAACAGCTGGCCGTAGAAGGCGTCGGCGAAGGCCACGTCGTCGGCCCACAGCTCGTGGCGGCACCACGTCCCCGGCTCGTCCACCACCACGATCCCGGTCTCCCAGCGGCCCTGCCAGAACCCCACGGCCGCCCCTGACGGGTCCACCGCGAACAGCAGCCGCCCGTCGTGGCCCGCGTCGACCGGGCCGAAGACGACCGTGCCGCCCAGCCCCCTGACCCGGCCCGCGACGGCGTCGGCGTCGCTGGTGGCCAGATAGGTGTTCCAGGACGCGGGAAGAGCCCGCCCGGGCGGCACCCGGCCGAACCCGCCCACGACCTCATCGCCCAGGTGGATGAACTCGTACCCGCCGGTCTCCTTGAACCCCCACCCGAACAGTTCGCCGTAGAAGGCCCTGGCGCCCTCCGGGTCCAGCGCCGCGTAGTCCACCCAGCACGGCGACCCCGGCTCATAGTGCTCGTGAATCGGCATGCGCCTCCTCCATCATGGCCAGCCGGAGGTGGGCGCCGATGGCGGGCGCCACCGTCTCGGGCCGTTCGATCATGCACAGGTGACCGGCCGCGGGGACGGTCATCGTCCGGCACCGGGGGACGGTCGCGCGCAGCAGCTCGGCGCTCGACCGGAAGGTCTTCATGTCCTCGTCGCCGGCCACGACCAGCGTGGCCGCGCGGATGCCGCCGAGGTCCTCGACCGTGTGGACGTGCCGGCTGAGGCCGTACATGGAGCCGTCGCGCAGTTCCCGCCAGCCGTGCCTGGCCACGATGGCGCGCAGCCGGGCCCGCAGGGCGGGGTGCCGCTCGGTGCCGCGGAAGATGTCAGGCGGCGAGGTCATCCACAGGTCGGCGAGCTGCTCGCCGGTCGCGCCCTGGCGCGCGAGCATGGCCAGGGCGCGGTAGTGCTCCCCCGTCCCGGGCTCGGCGGGCGGGTTCGCCGCCATGGACAAGGCGGGCGAAGTGCCGCCGGAGGCGACCGCCGAGAC
>NZ_JBEZFH010000266.1:0-8987 GCF_040649355.1 Sphaerisporangium sp. NPDC049002
GGCGGTGTCCGCACAAGGGGCGGTTTGCTGTGGGGAAAATCTGTGGATTCGTCAGCAAATGTGGTCGATGACCCGCCGGCCCTGGCGCCGCGCCCGGCGTCCTGACGCGCGCCGGGAGCGAGCTGGGTCTCCTGCCTCGCCTGGGCGACGGGCCGGCCCATCAGGTGGGAGACCATGGCCTGCGCCGAAGGGCGGCGGGAGGGGTCCTTCGACAGGCACGCGGCCACGAGGTCGCGCAGCGCCGGGTCCAGGGCCGTCAGGTCGGGCTGCTCGTTGAGGATGCGGTTGATGACCGCCGGTATGGAGTCCGCGCCGAAGGCCGGCCGCCCTGTGGCCGCGAAGACCATCGTGACGCCCCACGCGAACACGTCGACCGCCGGGGTCACCGCCACGCCGCCGAGCTGCTCGGGCGCCAGGTACGACGGGGTGCCGAGAGTGTCTCCCGTGGCGGTCGCGCCCGGCGTGTCCAGCGCCCTGGCGATGCCGAAGTCGATGACGACCGGCCCTTCGGGACCCATCAGCACGTTGGCGGGCTTGAAGTCGCGGTGCAGGACGCCCGCCCCGTGGATCGCGGCGAGCGCGGTGGCCGTGCTGACCGCGAGGCGGTCGAGCGCGGCGCCCCGGCGCGGTCCCTCACGGTCCACGAGCTGGCGCAGGGACGGGCCGGGGACGTACTCGCTGACGATGTAGGGCTGGTTGCCGGCGAGGTCGGCGTGCAGGACGGAGGCGGTACAGAACCTCGCGACCCTCCGCGCGACCGACACCTCGCGGAGGAACCGGGCACGGGCGTCGGCGTCGGCGGAGAGCCGGGCGTGCAGCAGCTTGATCGCCACCTGCTCGCCCGTGGACGACCGGCCGAGGTAGACCACGCCCTGGGCGCCCTCGCCGAGGCGCGCGAGGATCTCGAACGCGCCGAGGCGGCGCGGGTCCTCACCCGTGAGCCCCTGTGTCACCCCGACCCCCGAAAGCCCGATTTGTCACTGCTTGTTGGCCAAGAACGCTACCAGTGGGAATGGCGGTACGGCGGGTGTCAGATGGCCTTGCCGGGATTGAGGATGCCGAGAGGGTCGAAGACCCGCTTGATCCCCTGCTGGACGTCGTTCACCACCGGGCCGCTCTCAAGGCCGAGCCAGCGGCGCTTGAGCAGCCCGACGCCGTGCTCGCCGGTCAGCGTGCCTCCGAGGTCGAGCGCGGCGCGGAAGATCTCGTCGGCCGCCGCCCAGACGTTCGCCGGGGGCTCGGGGAGCCCCCGGTCGAAGATGAAGACCGGGTGCAGGTTGCCGTCCCCGGCGTGCGCGACCGTGCAGATCATGGCGCCGTGGCGGACGGCGACCTCCTCGATGGTGGAGATCATGTCCGGGAGCACCGAGCGGGGGACGCAGACGTCCTCCACCAGGCACGCGCCCAGCCGTTCCTTGGCGGTGTAGGCCAGCCGGCGCACGCCGATCAGCTCGTCGGTCTCCTCCGGGGTCGAGGACACCGCGACGAAGCTCGCGCCGTTCTCCTCGCAGAACCGGGCCATCACGTCGGCGCTCCCCGGCGGGTCGCCCTCCGACTGCGCGATGAGCATGGCCTGGACGCCGGCTTCGAGGCCGATGTTCTTCCAGTCGTCGATGGCCTTGAGGGTGTTGCGGTCCATCAGCTCCAGCAGGGAGGGCTGGCAGCCCGCCGCGACGATCGCGGCCACCGCGTCCCCGGCGGCGCGCAGCGACGGGAACTCGGCGGCGATCGTGACCGGCGGCACGGCGGGAGCCCGGCGCAGCCGCATCGTCGCCGCGGTGATGACGCCGAGGGTGCCCTCGGAGCCCACGAAGAGCCCGGTGAGGTCGTATCCGGTCACGCCCTTCATCGTGCGGCGGCCGGTGGAAAGGACGCGCCCGTCGGCCAGCACGACCTCAAGGCCGAGCGTGGAGTCGCGGGTGACGCCGTACTTCACGCAGCGCAGCCCGCCCGCGTTGGTGGCGAGGTTGCCGCCGATGGTGGAGATCTCGTACGAGGACGGGTCGGGCGGGTACATCAGGCCGTGCGCGCGGGCGGCGCGGTCGAGGTCGGCGGTGATCACGCCGGGCTCGACCACGGCGATCTCGTCGGCGGGGGACAGCTCGCGGATCGCGGTCATGCGGGCCAGCGACAGCATCACGCAGCCCTCGACGGCCGTGGCGCCGCCCGCGAGCCCGGTGCCCGCGCCCCGGGGCACCACCGGCACCCGGTGCTCGGTGGCCCAGCGCATCGTGGCGACCACGTCGTCACGGGTCTGCGCCGCGACGGCGCACAGGGGCTTGCCGGGTTCGAGGAACGTCTGGTCCCGGGCGTAGGAGGCGGCCACATCTGGATCGGTCAGCACCCTCCCGGCCGGAAGGGCGTCCACGAGTTCATCGACGGCGTTCACGCCTGCGACTGTACGTTCCGCGCCCCGGACTTGCCGACTCGGGGTGGGCCGGGGAAAGGCGCCGCCGCCGTGTCATCCCTGAGCAGGAAAACCGTGGGAAACCGCTGATCGCGGGCGCGGGAAACGCCCTGGACGCCGTACTTCCCACGATGACAATTTCGCAACATCCTTGGTCGGCTTTACTTTTGCTTTACTAGATCCTCTAACGTCCGCTTTGCCGATTCTGGGGCGTTCCATGGGAAGCGCCACAGATCTCCAACGGTCGGCGCGTTCATCCCGGCGCGCCTTGGACGTCGCCCGGAGACCCCGGGTGGAGCCCGGACAACCCGGGCGGAGGAGGAAACCCTGTTGTCACGCAGAATCAGGCGTCTCACCGCGATGCTGCCAGTGGTGGGACTGGCGGCGGCGGGCCTCGCGGTCACGGGTGCCGCGGCACCGGGGGACACCTCGGTGGCCAGGTATCAGCCCACGGCGAGTGATTACTACATCAACTACGCCCCCCCGAGGGTCCAGAGCGACACCACCCCCAAATCGGGGGAGAAGGTGGACATCGCGGCGGCCAATCGGCGCGGAGGCGCGCCCACCGCCGAGGAGTTCGATCACAAGCACGCCGAGGGCAACCCGGTCGCCGCACGCGAACTGGCCAAGCACGAGCGCACGGCCGTCCGTACCGGCAAGAACCCCTTCGAGTTCCTTTACAAGAAGTCGAAGACGACGCAGAAGGCCAAGCTGCTCACGCTGCTGGTCGAGTTCAACGAGAACGCGAACGACGACTTCTCGGGCTTCAGCCACCCGAAGAACACCGACGACGCGGACGACTGCATCACCGAGCCGCCCGGCACCAAGATCAACGGGCCGCTGCACAACAAGATCCCGAACCCCGCCCAGGCGGCAGGGGGCGGCAAGGACAACAACTCGATGTGGGTGGCGGACTTCAACAACGCCTTCTACAACGACATGCTCTACTCCAGCAAGGGCATCACCAAGCGGGTCCGCACGGACCTGAAGGACCCTCGCGACGGCAAGCCGGGCATCGACATCGCCGGCTACACCATGCAGAACATGTACGAGGAGATGTCCAAGGGCGCCTACACCGTCAGCGGGGAGGCGATCGGCTGGATCAAGGTTCCGCACTCCGAGGCCTGGTACGGCGCCGGCGCCTGCCACGCCGCGATCCAGGACACCTCCGGTCACCCGGACAACCCCCGCGGCGCGGCCCAGATGGGCATCGACGCGGTGAACGAGCTGGCCAAGAGCAACCCGAACTTCCCCTGGGCGGACTACGACCAGGAGGACACCTCGGACGCCGACGGCGACGGCAACTACAACGAGCCCGACGGCGTGGTGGACCACCTGGTGCTCGTCCACGCGGGCAAGGACAAGTCCGGCGGCGGCGGCGCCCAGGGCACCTTCGCCATCTGGGCCCACTCCAGCGCGATCGCCGGCGGCTACACGGTCCCCGGGACCAACATCAAGATCTCGAACTACATCGTGCAGCCGGAGGACTCGGGCGTCGGTGTGTTCGCCCACGAGTACGGCCACGACCTCGGCCTCCCGGACCTGTACGACGCCACCGGCGCCGGTGACAGCGACGTGGAGTTCTGGGACCTCATGTCGACCGGCTCGCACTCTGGGCCGATCTTCCAGTCGATGCCGATCCACATGGGCCTGTGGGACAAGTGGGTGCTCGGCTGGGCGAACCCGAAGGTGATCAACCCCGGTGACGGCACCAAGCTGGTGACCGTCGGCCAGGCCTCGCGGACGCCCAAGCTGACCGAGGACGGCGTCCGGGTCAACCTGCCCGACAAGGACGTCACGCTCTCGACGCCGCACAGCGGCGCCAAGGCGTGGTGGTCGAGCAACGACCAGGACTGGGCCGACGTCAAGCTGACCCGCGACATCGCGGTCCCGGCCGGAGCCGACAGCAAGTTCTGGCTGTGGAGCGACTACACCATCGAGCAGGACTGGGACTTCGGGTTCATCGAGGTCTCGACCGACGGTGGCACGACCTGGACCGAGCAGAAGGTCTACGGCGCGGACGGCACGCTCGTCTCCACCGGGGACGACTACGCCGACCCGAACAAGCGCCTGCGCGACTACGGCAACAAGAAGTACGGCCTGACCGGCGACACCGGCGGCTGGCAGCACCTCTACGCCGACCTCGCCCCGTTCGCGGGCAAGAACATCAAGCTGCGCCTGCGCTACGCCACCGACGCGGCGGCTGTGGAGCGCGGCTGGTTCGCCGACGACTTCTCGGTCACCAGCGGCGGCGGCACCATCTGGAGCGACGACGTCGAGGGCGGCACCGCCGGCTGGACCGCGGCCGGAGGCACCTTCACCGACACCAAGGGCACCGGCTGGCAGCAGCACAACGGCACGCTCAAGAGCGCCCAGTACTACCTGGCCGAGTGGCGCAACCTGGACGGCTTCGACAAGGGCCTGAGCTACACCTACGACACCACCTGGAACCGTGACGGCGCCTGGAAGGTCGAGAAGGTCGCCTACAACGCCCCTGGCATGCTCGTCTGGCTGCGCGACACCTCGCTCGGCTACAACAACGCGGCGTCCAACATCTGGTCGCTGCCCTCGGCGGGCGCCAAGGGCCAGCTGCTCCTGGTGGACTCGCACTTCGACCCGCTGCGCCGTAGTGGCAAGGCGGCCGAGATCGACACGAGCGCGCTGAAGAACATCCCCTCGCGCCCGCAGTCGTCCAACGCGGCGTTCGGCTTCAACAAGACGTACTCCTTCAAGGAGTGCATCGAGGGCGCGCCGTTCACCGAGTACTGCACGAAGTTCGCGCCGCAGAACCCGGTCACGGCGTTCACCGACGCCAGGACCTGGTACCCGGGTCTGGAGAGCCGTGCGGACGGGCTCTACTACCGGAACCGCGACGCCTCCGTGGTCGTCCCCTCCAAGGACAACCAGCCGTACTCCCTGCGGGTCGTCAACGCCGACGGTACGCCGGCGACCGACCTGTACGGCGAGGACGTCAACGGCTTCACCCTCGGCTCGGGCAACCCCGGCGACGAGGGCAAGCAGCTCGGCGTGCAGATCAAGCTCATCGCACCGCTTCCCGGCAACCTGGGTGTCATCGCCCAGGTGACCGCGCCGAAGAAGTGAGCCGGAGATAGCGTCCGGACGCGACGTGCACTGAGCCGGACAGACAACCGGCGATAGGTCCAAGCGGGACGGGTTACGGCGACGCCATACCCGTCCCGCCCGCGTCCCGCGACTGAATAGCATGTCTCCCGAAGCCATCTACGGGACGGGTGATCGGTGAGCGAGCTGCGGAGCAAGGCGGAACACACCAAGGCGATCCGCGATCTGCGCAGGGTGGCTCTGGTGGTCAACACGCGCTCCCGGAAGGGCCGCCACCGCTACTTCGAGGCTCTGCGGCTGCTCCAGGCCGACGGGTTCCACCCGCTGCGCACCTACGCGGTCATGGACCCCTCCCGGCTTCCCGAGATCATCAAGGAGGCGCTGGAGCTCCAGCCCGACCTGCTCGTGGTCGGCGGGGGCGACGGCAGCCTGAGCGAGGCCGTCAAGCACGTCGCCCACCGCGACGTGGCCCTCGGCGTGCTGCCGCTCGGCACCACCAACAACTTCGCCCGCAGCCTCGGCCTCCCGCTCGACCTCGCCATGGCGGTGAAGGTGTTCAGCCGGGGCAAGGTCGCCGACATCGACCTCGGCATGGCCGGCGACCGCCCGTTCGCCAACCTGGCGAGCTTCGGGGTGTCGGTCGAGGTGGCCGGCAAGGTCAGGCCGTGGCTCAAGCGGGCGCTCGGCCGCGCGGCCTACCCCCTCACCGCCCTGACCATCCTGCCCGGGCACGCGCCGTTCCGCGCCTACATCACGGTGGACGGGCGGCGTCACGAGCTGCTCACCCACCAGCTCAACATCGCCAACGGGCGTTACCACGGCGGCTGGCAGATCGCGCGCGACATCAGCATCGACAACCGCCGCCTGGTGGCCTACCAGCTCGGCTCGGGCAAGCGGCTCAGGCTGCTCGCCGAGACCCTGGTGCGGGCCACGAGCGGCCGGTGGAGCAGCCTCGCGGGCGGCCCGTTCGTGACCGGGAGCGAGATGCTGCTGGAGACCGAGCCTTCGATGGCCGCCGACGTCGACGGCGAGGTGCGCCTGCGCACGCCGCTGACGATCCGCTCGATCCCCAACGGGCTGCGCGTCATGGTGCCCCCGGGCTTCCTGGACACCTGAGTCCCACCCGCTCGTTAACACAAACAAGCATTTGCTTGACCGCCATGTTACGCGGGCGTATAAAAAGCCATCCGGGAACGGCCCCGGCCCCGTGCGGCCGCACGGGACTGCCCGGAATCTCCTCCATCGTCGCCACGGGCCGCCGCATGCCCGAAAGACAGTGATCAACGGAGGTATCTCATGGCATACGGTGACGACACCGGCCGCCACGGTCTGACGCGACGGGCGTTACTCGGCGGCGCCGCCGGGGCCGCCGCGCTCAGCGCGCTCCAGTGGACGCCCGCCGCCCGCCTCACCCCCGCGAGCGGCGCGACCCTCGCGGCGCCGCCGAACTACCCGGCGGGGATCTCCCTCTACCAGCAGACCTACGAGAACTGGTCGGGGGAGATCGAGATCGACGGCGTCTGGACGTCGGCCCCCGCGTCGGCCGCGGAGGTGGTCACCCTCGCGAACTGGGCCAGGGCCAACGGCTGGAAGATCCGTGCCCGGGGCATGTCGCACAACTGGTCGCCCCTGGTCATCCCGCCCGGCGCGCCGGGGGACACCCTGCTCGTCGACACCACTCAGCACCTCACCGCCGTCACGGTGAACTCCGGCTCGCCCGCCGGCGTGACCGCCCAGACCGGCGTCACGATGGAGGCGCTGCTGACCGTCCTGGAGGGGGCGGGCTACGGCCTGACCGCCGTCCCGGCGCCGGGCGACCTGTCGCTCGGCGGCGTGCTCGCCATCGACGCGCACGGCACGGCGGTGCCGAAGACGGGGGAGACCCTCACCCCAGGCCACACCTTCGGCTCGATCAGCAACCTCGTCACGCAGCTCAAGGCCGTCGTCTGGGATCCGGCGACGAGCCAGTACGCCGTCAGGACCTTCCAGCGGTCCGACCCGGCGATCGGCGCGCTGCTGGTCAACCTCGGCCGGACGTTCGTCACCGAGGTCACGCTGAGGGTCGGGGCCAACAAGCGGCTCAGGTGCCAGAGCTTCTACCACATCAACGTCAACACGATGTTCGCGCCGCCCGCCTCGGCGGGGTCCGACTCGTTCGCGAGCTACGTGAACTCGACCGGGCGCGTCGAGGCGATCTGGTTCCCCTTCACCACCGTGCCCTGGTTGAAGGTGTGGAGCGTGGCGCCAAGCAAGCCCCTGCTCTCCAGGCAGGTCAACAGCCCCTACAACTACTCCTTCTCCGACTTCCTCTCCGAGGACGCCTCCGACCTGCTCTCGCAGATCGTCGCGGGCAACGCCGCGCTCACCCCGACGTTCGAGAACACGCAGATGGGGGTCGTCGGCTCCGGCCTCATCCTCACCGGCACGTGGGACATCTGGGGCTGGTCGAAGAACCTGATGCTGTACGTGCGCCCGACCACGCTGCGGGTCACGGCCAACGGCTACGCCATCCTGACCAACAGGAGCAACATCCAGCGGGTGGTCAGCGAGTTCTACGCCTACTACCAGGGCGCGATCACCTCGTACGCGAACCAGGGGCGCTACCCCATGAACGGCCCGCTGGAGATCCGCGTCACAGGGCTCGACAACCCGGCGGACTCCCAGGTCGCCGGGGCGGTGTCCCCGCAGCTCTCGGCGCTGCGGCCACGGCCCGACCACACCGACTGGAACGTGGCGGTCTGGCTCGACATCCTCACCGTGCCCGGGACGCCGTACTCGCAGCAGTTCTACCGTGAGACCGAGCAGTGGATCCTGTCCAACTACACCGGCTCCTACGCCGCCGTACGGCCCGAGTGGTCCAAGGGCTGGGGCTACTCCGGCACGGCCGCGTGGGCCGACGCCACCATCCGCGACACCACGATCCCCAACGCCTACCGGGCGGGGCAGCCCGCGGGCGACAACTGGGACACGGCCGTGGCCACCCTCAACGCCCTGGACCCCCACAAGGTCTTCTCCAACACGTTCCTCGCCACACTGCTCGACTGACCCCGGCGTCGAAGGGGCCACCGGACCGCCGCAGGGTCGCCGACGCGGGGCGCGTCCGCATCAGCGAGGACTTGCAGCTCACCGTCATGGCGTAAGGGTTTAGCAGCAACCGAACGGTCAGTAAGGCGAAAGGGCCTGCCCACCCCCGAAGGAGTGGACGGGCCCTTAACAGCCGAAGCTTTCGCATGAATGAGCCCTGCGGCCTAGCCTGAGCTTGCGCCGGGGCGATCCGCAACAACCGGCCCGAGGAGGCCGGCGAATACCTCGGCCTCGCGAAGACCGCAGGGGCCAGGCTCGGCTGTGAGCACGACCTTGGCGGGCAGAAGGCGTTCGGGCCGTTGACCGTCGCGCTGCTGGAGCCTGAGAACGCCATGATCGAAGGCCGGCCAGACAGGGCACTGCAGGCGATGGACGACCTGCCGCGCGGCGTCGGCCGTACCGACCCCTCCACGTT
>NZ_JBEZFH010000267.1:0-8912 GCF_040649355.1 Sphaerisporangium sp. NPDC049002
AGCTCACGGCGCGTTCCAGCGCGTCGACGCGGTTCCCGAGCCGCGCGGCCTCCTCCGGGTCGGTGAGCGACTCGGCCTCCAGCCGCAACCCGGTGTGCCGCGATCGTGCGGGCGGCTTCGCGGTCCGGCGCGGTGGTGCTCGGACAGGACGGCTCATGCGGGCACATCGGCGTGCCTCCGGTTTTCTCTCTCGATCTGGTGCTCGGCCGGGGGACCTCCGTGCCGGTGTCTGTCTCCGGACGGCTCCCCCACCCCCGTTGGACGGAGACGAGCGCTGTGTGGTTGACGTGTGCGGTGCCGCACACCTACAGAGTAAGTGTGCTGCGGGTCACACGCGGGCGACATAGCCCGTTGGGACGGTTTCGATCCTTCGATTAGGGGGTCCGGGGGGGTCCATCGGGCTGGTTCGGCGCTGTGACCTGCGACACAAGCGTGCCTCACCGAAGATAACGGTCCAAGCACGACTCGCCGCCGAACCGATAAACGAAAGGTTACGACTGCGCAAGGCCCCTGAGCAGGGCGTCGAGACCACGCTCGAAAGCGGCCACCGCCTCCTCTCCGGACTCGGGCCGGGACACCTGCGGGGCCCCGGGGTCCTCGCCGTCGCCCGCCGGGCCGATCGCCCAGCCCGACCGCTGGATCTCCACCGCGACGCTTCCCAGCACGTACGCCCGCAGGGTGCGGACCGCCCGCGCCGAGTCGCCGAGGCCCGAGGCGGCCAGTTGCTCGGCCTGCTCCCTGATCGCCAGGAGCGCGGTGCCCTGGGGCGGCTTGGTCAGCGCGAGCGCGAGCACCCCCGGATGCTCCAGCAGCGCCGCCCGTGCCGCGTGAGCCCAGGCGCGGGCGATCTCCTGCCAGCTCGCGGGGCCGGCGTCCGGGACGGTGACGGTGGTGACGTGCTCGGCGAGCGCGTCCATAAGGGCCTCCTTGCCCCGCGGCAGGTGGTGGTATATCGCCATCGCCTCCACCTGCAGGGAGTCGCCGAGGCGCCGCATCGTCAGCCGGCGCAGGCCCTGGCCGTCGGCGATGTGGAGGGCGGCGTCGATGATGCGCTCGCGGGACAGGGGGATGGGAGGTCGCTTGGCAGGCATAGGAGGCATGATCCGCACAATGGCTTACTTTGTAAAGGGCGCCACGCCGTGCCGCTGACCGACCTCCTCCCCGGGCCGCGTACGCTAAGGCGAGCAACCGACGCCGGATCACCGGCGATGTGCCGAGAAAGGGCGAGCGATGGCGTTTTTCCGTCCCAGTGTGAGCCGGGAGGCGGAGGTCAGGCACCACGCCGACCAGGAGGTCGGGAAGAGCTTCGCGGAGCTGCTGGAGAAGGCCCGTGGAGCGGAGCGCGTGCTGCGCCGCACGCAGGCCTCCCACGCCGGCGTCGCGGAGCTGCGGGCGGCGGGGCTCGCCTTCGACCGCGCGCTGACCGACGCTCTGCGGGCGGCGGAGGCGGCCCAGCGGGCGTCCTTCGGCGTGAAGGCGTACGACGACCGCATCCGGCGGCGCAAGGGCGTCGCCACCCCCGAGGGGGCCCGGTGGACCGCCGAGGTCACCAGGCTCCGCACCCTGCGCGAGGAGAACCGGCTGACGGGCATCGCCCGGGTGCCGCGCCCCTTCGCCCCCGCGCGCTGAGGCTTCGCGCCACGGGCTTCGCGCTTCGCGCGCCCGGACACCGGCGGCTTCCGTCCGCGAGGACGGAAGCCGCCGGTGTCCGTCAGCTCGCCCAGTCGAGCAGCGGGCGGGTGTTGCTCGGGTGCCGCAGCTTCGAGAGCGACTCCTTCTCCAGCTGGCGGATCCGCTCCCGGGTGAGCCCCAGGTGCTTGCCGATCTCGTCGAGCGTGTGCGGCTTGCCGTCGATCAGCCCGAAGCGCAGTGCCATGATCTTGGCCTCGCGCGGCGTCAGGTTGCCCAGCACGCCCCGCAGCTCCGCGCCGAGCAGCTGCCGGTCGACGACCTCCGAGGCCTCGGGGGCGTCGACGTCCTCGATCAGGTCGCCGATGGTCGTCTCGCCGTCCTCGCCGATGGTGGCGTTGAGGCTGATCGGCTGGCGGCTGGTGCGCAGCAGCTCCTCGATCTGGTCCGGAGTCTTGTCCAGCTCCACCGCCAGCTCCTCGGGGGTGGGCTCGCGGCCGAACCGCTGGTGCATGTCGCGCTCTATGCGCGAGAGCTTCGACAGCAGCTCCAGGACGTGCACGGGAAGCCTGATCGTACGGGCCGAGTCGGCGAAGCCGCGCTGGATCGCCTGGCGGATCCACCACATGGCGTACGTCGAGAACTTGTAGCCCTTGGAGTAGTCGAACTTCTCCACCGCGCGGATCAGCCCGAGGTTGCCCTCCTGGACCACGTCGAGCAGCGCCATGCCACGGTCGGTGTACTTCTTGGCCACCGAGACCACCAGGCGGAGGTTGGCCTCCAGCATGTGGTCCTTGGCGCGCCTGCCGTCCTCGGCCACCCACTCGAGGTCGGCGCGCCGGGCGGCGGACAGGGTCTCGGTCTCCAGCTTGTGCTCGGCGTACAGGCCGGCCTCGATGCGCTTGGCCAGCTCGACCTCCTCCGCCGCGGTCAGCAGGGTGCGCCGGCCGATCGACTTGAGGTAGGTGTGCACCGAGTCGCCCATGACCGAGGACTGGTCGTCCAGGTCGAACGTCTCGCTCTGGAGCTCGTTCTCCTCCGGCTCGTTCCAGCCGTCCCCTGGCTCGGCGGCGGCCTCGTCGTGCTTGGCCGGGGACGCCTGCGACGCGGCGGGAGCGGGAGTGGCCCCGGCCGTCTTGCGCGTGGTCCGGCGAGCGGTGCGCCGGGGGCGGGTCTCGACGGTCCCCTCGGGGGCTTCGGCGGTCTCCGCGGTGGTGATCGTGGTGCTGGTCATTGCGCTCTTCGCGGTAGTCTTCATCGTGGTGCTCTTACGGGTCTTTCTCGCCGGGCTGCCGGTCCCCGAGCGGGGCTCGTTCTCCGCGGCCAGGCTCACGCCGGCCTCGGTGAGGTCACGCAGGATCGACCGGCCCTTCGCGGGGCTGATCCGCGCCGACGAGAACGCCTCGCGGAGCTCCGCGAGGGAAAGGTGACCTTGCGCTCGCCCTCGGTCGAGGACCTGAGCGAGAGTCGTCGGGGTCGCCTCGCGCTCAGTCGAGGTCGCCACGGCGGTTCGGGGCATGAGCACACCTCCTCCGTCACGGAGTCGTCTTCTGGGTCGATGGGGTGGCGCGGCGTTCGGCGTTCGGCGCACCAGTATCAATAACGTCAGGCGCCGTGGTTTGTTCCCGCCCGGCGCGTGGCCGTCGCCAATCGCCTCCTGATCGTCGCGCTCATCGTCGCTGGTCGTCCCCCCTCTGCCCGAGATCGGGGGCTCGACACCGGATCGGGGGATCCGCCGCTCGACACGAGGAGAGGCGGGCCGCCGTCCGGCGACCCGCCTCCCATCAAGCCCGCGCCGTTACTTCGGCTTCTTCTCGGGGGTGATGACAGGGATCGGGAGCGGCTCGGCGCTCTCCATGCGCTTCTCGGTCCAGAACTCGGCGACCTTCTTCGGGTCGGGGTTGACGTCGTCGTTGGTGACGACGAACTCCTCCGGCGACCTGGTCGGCTCGGCGTTCTGCGGGACGTCGGGGCCGGGGATCTGGCCCGGCGCCTCGCCAGGGCCGTAGGGCGCGGAGCCTTCGCTCTCCTGGCTGACCCCGCTTGGCGTGCGGACCCCTCCCGACGCGGCGGCCGCCGCCACGGAGATACCCCCGGCGAGGACCACCCCCACCACTCCGGCGGAGATCCACATCTTGCGGGTTGGGTTCATCAAGGCGTCCTTCCTAGATCCAGCTGCCTGTATGACGCGCCGGACGCGACTTCCGGTTCCCTTGACGGGCCATTGTGGTCAAGAAGCATCCCTTATGCCAGCAAACCCGGAAATATCCCGGCGTATCGCTAAAAGATCGTGCTTGCCGTTCGGCAGCAGCGGGAGCAGGGACCGCAACGCCAGCGCGCGCGGCGCGGCGTACCCGGGCAACCGCCGTTTCACCAGGGCGCGCAGCTCGCCGAGGGCGGGGGGAGCGGCAGGGTCGGCGGCGACGACCACCGCGACGACCTCCTCGCCCCACTCGGGATCAGGACGGCCGACCACGACCGCCTCGCGGACGCCGGGGTGGCCCGCCAGGATTTCGGCCACCGCCCCGGCCACGACCTTCTCGCCCCCGGTGTTGATCACGTCGTCGGCGCGGCCCAGCACCCGCAGCCGTCCCTCGTCGAGCACGCCGACGTCGGAGGTCAGGTACCAGCCGCCGTCGAAGGCGGCCTCGGTGAGGCCGGGGCGCAGCCGGTAACCGGAGAACAGCACCGGCCCCGCCAGGCGCACCCGCCCTTCCGGCCCCACCTTCACATCGACCCCGTCGAGCGGGACGCCGTCGTAGACGCAGCCGCCACACGTCTCGCTCATGCCGTACGTGGTGACGACCCGCGCCCCGCACTCCCTGGCCGAGGCGAGCAGGCCGGGCGGCGCGGCGGCCCCGCCGAGCAGGATCGTACGGAACCGCGACAGATCGGCGCCGACATCGATCATGCGCCTGAGCTGGGTGGGGACCAGGGACACGTGCGCGGCGCCGCTGTCCGCCACCGCGCTGGGGGAGAACCGCTCGTGGATCAGCGGCGCTGACCCGCTCAGCAGCGCCCGCACCAGCACCTGAAGACCCGAGACGTGGGAGGGGGGCAGGCAGCACAGCCAGCGCTCACCCGGCCGGGCCGAGAGCCGCCGGAGCGAGGCCGACGCCGACGCCCGCAGCGCGGAGGCCGCCAGCTCCACCCCCTTGGGCGTGCCCGTGGAACCGCTGGTCGCGATGATCACGGCCGTGTCGCCGGCCGCGGGAACCCCGCCGGGCCACGGCCGCGTGCCGCCGGGGGTGACCACATGGGTCGGGCGCAACTCCTCCAGCGTCGCCCGAAGGGCGTGATCGGGAAGATCGGGCGCGAGGGGAAGCACCGCGGGACCCGCACCGAGAACCGCCTCGCGAACCATGCCGAACAGGGCGGGACCGGGAGGGAGAACCACCGCGTGCACAGGACGCTCACTCACGGTCGTAAGGTTAGTCCCGGTGAGAGGCGCCCCCCGCCCGTGACCTCGGCGGGGCGACGTGCAGGCGAGTGAGGAGCGAGTGTGACCGTGCGCACTGCCGGCCGGAAACGGCCGGGTGACTGCGAGGACGTCGTCGACGAGACCGCCGAGGGCATCGCGAAGATCACGGTCGGTCGTCCCGGCTTCTCCCGCCGCCCCTAGATGAAGGCTCTCCGCGTTCCGACGAGCACGCGCGCCCTGGAGGGCGCGTCCGAGGAGGGCAGGTGAACCCCGCCACCGCGCTCTCCGGCGTCCTTGTGGACGAGCTGGCCCGCTGCGGTCTCACCGACGTGGTGCTGGCCCCCGGCTCACGGTCGGCGCCGCTGGCCATCGCCGTCCACGGCGACTCGCGGCTCCGCCTGCACGTGCGCGTCGACGAGCGGTCGGCGTCCTTCCTCGCGCTCGGCCTCGCCCGCAGGTCCGAGCGACCGGTCGCCCTGGTGTGCACCTCCGGCACCGCCGCCGCCAACTTCCACCCCGCGGTGATCGAGGCCCACGAGTCGGGCGTGCCGCTGCTGGTGCTCACCGCCGACCGCCCACCGGAGCTGCGCGCCACCGGGGCCAGCCAGACGATCGACCAGATCAAGCTGTACGGCTCGTCGGTCCGCTGGTTCGCCGAGGTCGGCGCGCCCGAGGAGCGGCCCGGCCAGGTCGCCTACTGGCGCTCGCTCGCCGCCCGCGCCTACCAGCGCGCACTCGGTCCGGGCGACCCCGGCCCCGTCCACCTTAACCTCGCCTTCCGCGAGCCGCTCATCCCCGACGGCGACTCCTCCTGGTGCGAGTCCCTCGACGGCGACGCGAGCGGCCCCTGGGTACGGGCCCGCGTGGCCCCGCCCTCGGCCGGCCTGCACGTCGCCCCCACCCGGCGCGGCGTGCTGGTGGTCGGCGACGGAGCGGCCAACGTGCGGCGGTACGTCGCCGCCGCCGGCATGGCGGGCTGGCCGGTGCTCTCGGAGCCCACCGGCGGCGCCAGGTACGGCGACCACGCCGTCTCGGCGTACCACTTCCTGCTGGGCACCCCCGAGTTCGCCGACGCCCACCGCCCCGACGTCGTGGTGACCCTGGGCCGGCCGAGCCTCTCCCGGCCGCTGCTGTCGTGGCTCAAGCGCGCCGACGAGCACATCGTCGTCACCCCTGACCTGTCCCGCTGGCCCGACCCCACCCGGTCGGCCACCCAGGTCGCCGAGGCCGTCGAGATCGCCGCCGCGGCCGGGGACGACACCTGGCTGCGGTCCTGGAGGGCGGCCGACACGGCGGCCCGCGCGGCCGTCGACGCCGTCCTCGACGACTCGGGGATGAGCGAGCCGCGCCTTGCCAGGGACCTCACCGAGGTGCTCCCCAACAACACCCTGCTGTTCTGCGGCTCCTCCATGCCCATCAGGGATCTCGACCAGGCCATGCGGCCACGTCGCGGCCTGCGGCTGCTCGCCAACCGGGGCGCGTCCGGCATCGACGGCCTGGTGTCCACCGCCATCGGCGCGGCGCTCGCACACAACGGCCCCTCCTACGCCCTGCTCGGCGACCTGACCCTGCTGCACGACCAGAACGGCCTGATACTCGGCCCCCGCGAGCCCAGGCCCGACCTGTGCCTGGTCGTGGTCAACAACGACGGCGGCGGCATCTTCTCCCTTCTGCCGCAGGCGGGGCTGCCCGAGTCCTTCGAACGGGTCTTCGGCACCCCGCACGGGGTGGACCTCTCGTACGTCGCCGCCGCCACGGGCACGCCGCACACCCTGCTGTCGTCCATCGACGACCTGCCCAAGGCGATCAGGGGTGAGGGGGTGCGCATCGTGGAGGCCCGCACCGACCGCGAGGAGAACGCCCGCGTGCACATCGCCATGCGCGAAGCCGCCCACGAAGCGCTGCGCTCCCTCCCCTAGCCGGGAAGGAGCACTGTGCTCGCTTAAGTAAAATCGGGGGCATGCCACAACATAGGGTGTGAGCCATGCATGTGGAGGAATGGCTTCAGGCGATCCCCCCGGTCTGGATCTGCGTGATCGTGGGCCTGGTGATCGGCCTTGAGAGCCTCGGCATCCCGCTCCCAGGTGAGGTCGTCCTCGTCAGCGCCGCACTGCTGTCGGCACAGCATGTCGTGAACCCCCTGTGGGTCGGGGTCTGCGCGAGCGTGGGCGCCATCGTCGGCGACTCGATCGGGTACCTCATCGGCCGCAAGGGCGGGCAGCCGATGTTCGACCGCCTCGGCAGGCGCTTCCCCAAGCACTTCGGCCCCGCCCACCTCGCCAAGGCGAGGAGCGTCTTCGACCGGTGGGGCATGTGGGCGGTCTTCTTCGGCCGCTTCGTCGCCCTGCTGCGCATCCTCGCCGGGCCGCTGGCCGGCGCCCTGCACATGCCCTACTGGCGGTTCCTGGTCGCCAACGTGCTCGGCGGCATCGCCTGGGCGGGCGGCACGACCACCGTGATCTACTACCTGGGCATCGTGGCCGACAAGTGGCTCAAGGGCTTCTCGTGGGTCGGCCTGGTGGTGGCGGTGCTGTTCGGCATCGGCACCACGCTCTACATCAAGCGCCGCGCCTCGAAGATCGAGGAGCCCGCGACCGAAGAGGTGGCCGGTCAGCGCTCGATGAGCGTGACCTCCAGCGAGTAGTGCGAGGCACGGTAGACATGGGAGCCGTGCTCCACGGCCCTGCCCTGGTCGTCGTAGGTCGTACGGATCATCGTGAGCAGCGGCGCGCCCCTGCGCTCGTCCAGCAGTCGCGCCTCGGCCGGGGTGGCCGACCGCGCGCCGATGCGCTGGTTCGCCACGCGCATCCGCACGCCGGCGGACCTCAGCAGCTCATAGAGGCCGCGCTCCTCCAGGGACTGCGGCGTGATCGACCCGAGCGCGGCCGGCAGCCAGTTGTGCAGCAGGGCCAAGGGCTCGCCCGCGGCGTAGCGCACCCGCTCGACGTGCAGCACCTCCGTGCCCGCGGCCACGCCGAGGACCGCGGCGATCTCCTCGTCGGCGGTCACGGACCGCAGGGACAGCACCCGGGTGGTGGGCTCCTGGCCCGCGCGGCGCAGGTCGTCGTACAGGCTGGTCAGCTCGACCGAGCGCTTGACCTGGCCGTGCACCACCTGGGTGCCGACGCCGCGTTTGCGCACCAGCAGGCCCTTGTCCACGAGGTACTGGATGGCCTGGCGGATCGTGGGGCGCGAGAGCCCGAGCCGGTCGGCGAGCAGGATCTCGTTGTCGAGCCGGGCGCCGGGCGTCAGGTCGCCGCGCCTGATCGCCTCGGCGATCTGCTCGGCCACCTGGAAGTAGAGCGGCACCGGGCTGGAACGATCGAGATCGATGTCGAGTCGAGTGCCCAATGTGCCTTCTCCCGGCTCAGTTCTGATCGCTAAGGGTCCAGGGTAGCGGACGTCAATATGTCCGTACAAAGACCACCGTCCCCCTCCGATCCCCCTCGTGGAGGCGGACCGCCCGCCGGATGAAAAGGTTTCACTTCTCGTGTTGAACGCGGCACTCAGAGTCACCGGAGGCGATACTTTTTCTCCAGGAGGTAATGACGATGTCAACAACCGACGTTGAAGGGCGTATGACCGAGCTCGAGAACCGGCTCGGCGTGCTGCGGGACCAGACCGTCGCGGCGACCTACCTGGCCGGCGAGGCGAAGAAGGAGTCAGAGACGGGGAAGCTGTTCTACCGTTACGCGCTCGACGACCTCAAGAGCATCCGCGCGCAGCAGGACGTGCACACGATGATCCTGAGCGGCCACTCCCAGCTCCTGGACGGTCTCACGTCGACCGTTGAGTCGACGATCTGGGAGAAGTGGAACGGCATCGAGCCGGACGGGACGCTGGCCACCGCCGAGATGAACTC
>NZ_JBEZFH010000268.1:0-8909 GCF_040649355.1 Sphaerisporangium sp. NPDC049002
GAGCAGCATGCCTCCGCCTATTCGCTGGTCATCGGAGTAAAGACGTTGAATCGTGGCGTTGAGATGCTTGATGTGGGGGGCTTCGACCCGGGTCGCCAGAACGGCGTCGCGTTGGTCCGGATCGTCGTGCCGGACCAGTCCGAGGTGGACCGGCTGGCCGATATGGGCGTGGACCTGGCCGAATACAAGAAGCCTGTGGATGACGGCATCGAGGTGCACGCCATCCTCAGCCCCCAGGAGGCCGACCACCTGAGGAGCCAGGGCTTCGATCTTCGTGGCGTCATCTCCGACGAGAGCGACGTCGCCGCCAACAAGGTCGAGCGGCGCCAGGCCCTCGCGAAGGTCGCCGAGGCCGAGGCCGAGGCCGACAAGCTGACGGTGCTCCGCGCGGAGTGGTTCACCAGTGTGGACAACCAGCGCTTCCTGTCGGTCGAGGTGAAGTCGAGCGCGACCGACGCGCAGACCATCCTCACCGCCACCTGGGACAGCGGCAAGGACACCGCTCCCGACTCGGGCGGCACGGCGACCATGTCCCGGTTCACCGACGCCGGGCAGTACATGTACCACCGGTTCACCTCGCCGCTCGCGATCGACCAGCAGCCGGCCAAGGTCACGATCACCAGCAACCGCGGCGGTTCCGCGACGGCGAAGGTGACCAAGTGGCTGGGTGCGCCGCGCAAGGCACCGAGCCCGCACTACGTCTCCGACTTCGTCGACCACTACATGGACGCGACCGAGGTCAACCAGCGCATCGTCGATCTGGCCAAGGCCTTCCCGAAGACGTCGGAGATCATCGATCTGCCGTACAAGACGAACGGCTACCGCCGGCTCGCCCAGGCGCAGTTCGGCACGGGATCGGCCAGCATCGTCTACCTGAGCTCCAAGGCCTACGGCAGCGAGGGCGGCAACGACATCACCGCCGCGCTGGTCAACCCGAACGCCGCCGGCTCCGCGCTGACGGTCGGGGTCAACGGCAAGGACATCGTGGTCAACCTGGCGACCGACGCGTCGGGCTCGATCACCAGCACCGCCAAGCAGGTGGTGGACGCCGTGAACGCCAACCCGGCGGCGTCGGCACTGGTGACGGCCAGCACCTACCGCGGCAACGCGGGCGCGGGTGTGGTGGCCGCCGCGGCGGCGACACGGCTGACCGACTACCTCAAGGCCCCGGCGAGCGTGTCGCGCGACCCGTTCCAGATGAAGGTGCTGCGCATCGGCAAGAAGCGGGACCGTTCCAAGGTCGGGGTGTTCCTCTACTGCCAGGAGCACGCCCGTGAATGGGTCACCCCGCTGACCTGCGTGGAGACCGCCGAGCGGTTGCTTCGCAACTACTCGGCGGACAAGGCGACCAAGAAGCTCGTGGACAACCTCGACATCTTCGTGCTGCCGACCGTCAACCCCGACGGTTCGCACTACTCGATGTACGACTACAACATGCAGCGCAGGAACCTGACCAACCACTGCGCCGCCAACGCCGCCGACCCCGCGAACCGCAACTCCTGGGGTGTGGACCTGAACCGGAACTTCTCGGTCGGCTCCTACTTCGACGGGTTCAACGGTGCCTCGGCGAGCTGCACCGGTGATACCTACGCCGGTCCCGCCGAGCTGTCGGAGCCGGAGGCGCGCAACGAGGTGTGGCTCACCCAGCAGTACCCCAACATCAAGTTCGCGATGAACACCCACTCCTACGGTGGCTACTTCATGTGGCCTCCGGGGGCCTACAAGACCGCTGGGCGTGAGCTGCTGCCGCGGGTCGACTTCGGTACCGAGAACTACTTCTGGTCCGCCTCCGACCACATCCTGTCCGCGGTGCAGGCCTACCGCGCCACGGCGATCTGGCCGGGCCGTACCGGTCCCGTCACCGACGTCCTCTACTCCGCGGCCGGCAACAGCGCGGACGAGCACTGGTACAACCGGGGCATCATCAGCTGGGACTTCGAGGTCGGCGCGGACCTGTACAACCCCGCCACCAAGCGGTTCACCGCGGTCGGCTTCCAGCCGGCCTTCAGCGAGGGACACGAGGAGGCGATGGAGTTCGCCAACGGGCAGATCGCCATCCTGGAGGTCGCCCGCGCCTTCGCCGACGACCGCGAGCGTCCCGCGTCGCAGCTGAAGATCACCGAAAAGACCGGCGGCTCCACCACGTTCACCTTCAAGACCAGCGAGCCCGCCAACGTGTACTACACGCTGGACGGCAGCCGGCCGACGCTGAACTCGCTGAAACTAACGTCGGCGGGCATGCGTGAGGGCGCGCAGCAGATCAGGGTCGGCAAGACCACCGAGGTGTCCTGGTTCGCCGTCGACATCGCCGGAAACGTCGAGAACAACTACGCGCCGGACGGCAGCGGCAAGAACTACAACAAGGAGACCGTGAAGGTCAAGGCGCCGCCGGTGACGACCGCGACGACCAGCCCGGCCGAGCCTGCCGGTGGCTGGTTCACCGGCCCGGTGTCGGTCACGCTGTCCGCGACCCCCGGGCAGGACAGCAAGGTCGACCGTACCGAGTACCAGCTCGACGGCGGCGACTGGACCAAGTACACGACGCCGATCGCCATCAACGGGGACGGCTCGCACACGCTGGCCTACCGCTCCGTCGACAAGGCGGGCAGTGTCGAGGTCACCCAGACGCTGACCGTCAAGGTGGACGCGACCGCGCCGGTGACGACCGCCACGGTCGGCGCGGCGGACCAGGGCGGTGTGCCGGCGACCCTCTCCGCGACGGACGAGACGTCCGGCGTGGCCGGCACCCAGTACTCCTTGGACGGCGGCGCCTGGACCCCCTACACCGGTACGGTCACCGTCTCCGGCCAGGGCGGGCACGAGCTGCGGTTCCGTTCCACCGACAAGGCCGGGAACGTCGAGGAGATCAAGGCCGTCGCGGTGCCGGTCGCTCCGGAGATCGCGATGACCGTGACCGCCCAGGCCCGTTGCGTGGGCACGTCGGCGTACGTGGCGGTCACGGCCGTCAACGACGCCTCGGTGCCGGTGAACGTGACGCTGTCGACCTCCTACGGTTCCAAGACCGTGGCCGACGTCGCCCCGGGCAAGCAGGCGTACCAGTCCTTCAACACCCGGGCCAAGCAGCTCGCCGCCGGCACGGTGAACGTGACGGGCACCGCGACGATCGGCGGCAGGCAGGTCACCTCGTCCTACGACGCCGCCTACACCGCGATCGACTGCGGCTGACCCGGCCCGCTGGTGGCCCCGGTGCACGCGCCGGGGCCACCAGCTGAACGAACCCCTATAAGTGGAGCAATCATATGAAAAGCAGTAGGACCACCCAGATACTCGCCACATCCGTGCTCGCCCTCGCCCTAGCCGGCGTGGCCGGTCCCGCGATGGCGGACGGCGACCCCGACACCGACGGGATCGAGGTGTCGGTGACGATCGAACCCCTCCGCGTCCCCGGCCAGGTCTCCATGACCGTCGCCGACAACAACGGCGTCACCCTCACCGAGAACGGCTCCAACGCCGCCGCCCGCCAGTTCACCGGCACCCTGCCCACCGTCACCGTCACCGACACCCGCCTCCCCGACGAGATCCCCGCAGGAAACTTCTGGGCCGTCGTCGGCCAATCCAGCCAACTCGTCGCCACCGGCGACCCGGCCAAGACCATCGGCCCCGAATACCTCGGATGGGCCCCCCACCTGCTCACCGGCTCCACCACCGGAGCCGTCGAAGCCGGCGAACCCATCTCCAGCGTCGTCTCCGACGGCACCGGAGCACCCGCCGTAGGCCTGCAAGGCCAAGAACTCCTCGTATCCACCGCGAACTCCGCCGAAGAGATCGGCACCCACAAGGTCAACGCCGACCTCGCACTACGAACCCCGGTCGACGTCGCCGCCGGGGAATACCACTCCACCCTGACGCTCTCACTGTTCAACCAGTCCTGAGCCGGAGGGGCGGGACGCCCCTGCCGCTCGGTCCGTCCGGGACGTGTGCCAGTCTGGCTCACGTCCCGGACCTTCACGATCAGACAGGAGACACCTCT
The DNA here is from genome assembly GCF_040649355.1 of Sphaerisporangium sp. NPDC049002. NCBI lineage: Bacteria > Bacillati > Actinomycetota > Actinomycetes > Streptosporangiales > Streptosporangiaceae > Sphaerisporangium > Sphaerisporangium sp. NPDC049002. The sequence goes on from NZ_JBEZFH010000268.1 coordinate 3,992, forward strand.
GTTGGCCATGAGCAGTCCGCGCAGGGCACTCGCCCTCCTCGCGCTCCTGTGCGCTGCCGGCGCGACCACCACGGTCGGATTCGCCTCCCCGGCCGGCGCCGATAGCCGGAGCGACATCACCTGGTCGGTCGCGCCGGCCGACGCCAACGGCCCCGACGGCCGCAGCGTGATCGATGTCGAACTGGCCGGTGGGCAGGAGGTGACCGAGCATGTCGCGGTCGTCAACCGCTCCACCAAGGAGGTCGTCTTCGCGATCGACGCCAACGACGGCTACCTGACCGCCAAGGGGCTGTTCGACATGCGGCCCTCGGACGCCACGCCGACCGACGGCGGAGCATGGATCAAGGTTCCCGACAAGGTGAGCCTTCCCGCCGGTGCCACCGCCGTCGTGCCCATCAAGGTCTCGGTGCCGCGGAACGCGACGCCGGGGGACCACCCCGCCGGTGTCACCGCGTCCGTGGACACGATCTCCGGACAGGTCCGGGTCCAGAACCGGGTGGGCGTCCGGGTGAACCTCCGTGTGACCGGCGACTACATGGCCAAAGTCGCCGTGACCGATCTGCGGGCCGAATACTCCGGCTCATGGAACCCCTTCGCCGGGGGCTCCATCGACGTGACCTACACCGTGACGAACGACGGCAATGTCCGGGTGGCCCCGGACACGAGCGTCCGAACGTCCGCCTTGCTGGGGGAAAGCGGCTGGGACGACACGTCCGAAGCGAAGTCCAGGGAAATCATGCCGGGTGGCAGCCGCCAGTTCACCGCGCGGGTGACCGGCGTCTGGCCGATGGGGTCGATCACCACGAAGGTCGCGGCGGTTCCCTCACCCGTGGGTAAGTCGCCCTCGGGCGTCGTCGCCGAGCAGGTGACGATCGGCACCACGCTCTGGGCACTTCCGTGGCCGCAGCTCGCCTTCCTCGTCCTCCTCGTCGTCGCCTTCCTCGTCATCAGGATGGCCGCTGCCCGGCGCCGCAGGCGCCTCGAACGACAGGCCGCGATCCTGCGCGAGGCGAGCGCACTGATCGCCCAGTACGGCGACAGGCCGAAAGACGGGCCGTGACCGGGGGTGCCGGGACGTACGGCACGACCGCGGAGGATCTCGCCTCCCGGCCGGACGTCACCGTGCGCCTCCTGGCGTGAACGGGCCGGTCGCCCGGCCCGTTTCCGAGGCCGGCCGATCCGGCCCAGGGCCCGCCGTGGACGGCCGGCGGTCTCAGAGCTTGGTGAGCTTGGCGTACGGCGCGAGGATGCGCTCTTGCTGCGGGCCGAAGTCGACGAGCACCGCGATGTCGTCCTCGACACCGATCACCCGGCCGAGGCCGTACTTGTCGTGGGTTACCAGATCCTGCAAGGCGTACTGCTCGACAGGGGGGACGGGAGCGGCTGGGACGTTGAAAGGACTTCCAGGCAGGTAGCGCCGGGTCACGGTCCGGGATGTCTTCATTGTCTCCAGTATGCGCCTACCGGGCCCATCACGGTACAGGTCTTGCCGATTATTCCGCAGAGTTCGGTGCCCTGGCCAGCGCATACGCCCCTGGCCCGCACCCGTCCGCGGCCGGTCATGACCACCATACGCCCTGCCGGTCAGGATCTCCCCGACACCACGCCGCCACGCGGAGCGATCGCGCCGCGGGTCGGCGCGCCGTGGGCGGACAGGTCCGGGCATGCCGATGGCGGCCGCGTGGCGGCCGCCATCGGAGGGGTGCGGGGCGTTACGCGTGGGGGCAGGTGTCGCGGTACTCCTCGATCGCCGAGCTTCTGGGAGCCGGGCAGAGGAACTGCTCGTAGCGGGTGTCGTCGTCGATGAACCGCTTCATCCACGAGATCATGTACTTGGCCATCGTGGTGTTCGACGTCTGCGGGAAGAAGTGCGAGGCGTTGTTGAGCTCCATGTACGCCTTCTCCGACGACGCGGGGATGCTGTTGTAGAACGGTTCCGAGTGCGTGGCCACGGGGGCGATGGTGTCCGCCTCGCCACCGATGATCATCGTTGGCACGCGTACGCCCGACCAGCTCTTGGTGAGGTTCCACGGCGCGAGCGGGATGGCCGCCTGGAGGGACGGCCTGGCGTTCGCCGCTTCCAGGGTGCCGCCGCCTCCCATGGAGTGGCCCGCGACGGCGAGCCGGCTGGAGTCGATCCGGCTCCTGACGGAACTGCTGCCGACCAGGTAGTCCAGTGCGGCCAGCAGCTGCCGTCCCCGGCTGTCGGGCTGGTCGTAGATCGTGTTGGTCTCGATGCCGAACACGACGAACCCCTGGGACGCGAGCCGGGGGCCGAGCCAGCTGAGGCTGGACCACGTGGCGGTGTAGCCCGGGGCGATGGCGATGGCCCCGAACGTCCCCTGGCTGGTGTCGGTCGGGTAGTAGATGGTGCCGCCGCCGAAGCCGATGACCCCGATCGAGGAGACGGAGGTCTGGGACGTGGCGAAGGGGCCGCGGGCCGCCTCGATGCTGGCGTTGGTGGGGGCGGGCCCGCGCTCGTACGGGTTGGCGGCGGCCTGGACGCCGGGGGCGAAGGCGACGCCTCCGCCGGCCAGGACCAGCGCGAGGCACACCTTGGCGACCGTCCGCGCGCCCAGAGAACCACGGGACGAGGGTCGGGGGCTGAGGGAGAGGAGTTTCCGAGGCTGCACGTTGCTGTGCTCCCTGCTGATGGGGGGTGGGAGGACCACGCGGGCGGCAGGCGCGGGACGTCGACCGGAGACTTCCCCGATCGCCGTGCCAGAGGGAGAACGACGCCTGGTGGTTCCCGTTGACTGCTGACTGCCGCAATTGTCGAGTCGCCCGGTCATCCACGCATCGGCGAAATCACTAGCCTTCTAATGAAGTGGTGAGGTGCGGTGCCCACCCGGGGGTCAGGTGAGGAAGCGGACCAGTTCCACGCGGGAGCGGATGCCGAGCCTGGCGAAGATGTTCCTGAGGTGGTGCTCGACGGTGCGGGGGCTGAGGAAGAGCTGGGCGGCCACCTCGCGGTTGGTGGCGCCCTCGGCGACCATTCGCGCGATCTGGTACTGCTGGGCCGTGAGCTGCTCGGCCTGCGCGGACGCCGGGGACCGTGCGGCGTGGGCGGACGACCGTACGGCCTGACCGGCGGCGCGCAGCTCGCCCCTCGCCTGGTCGATCCACAGGCGGGCACCGAGCCGTTCGAAGGTCTCCAGCGCGCTGTGCAGGTGTTCCCTGGCCGAGCCGGGCCGCCGCTCCCGGCGCAGTGCGCTCCCGAAGAGGAGCTGCGTACGCGCGGTCTCGAACGCGCACGAGCCCCGGTGATGGAGGTCGAGGGCGTGCCGGAAGAGCTCGTCGGCCTCGCCCGGCCCGGCGAGCAGCGCGTGGCACCGCGCCGCGAGCGCGAGCCGGTCGGGGCTGCGGGTGCTGGCCGCCCAGAGGTCGAGCACCCGCAACGCGGCCACGGCCCTGTCCCGGTCCCCCGTGCGCGCGGCGGCCTCGATGAAGATGGGGGTCGCCATGACCCGCACCACGACGTGGCCGTTCCTGCGCTGGGCGCGCAGCCGGTTGGCGGCCTCGGCCACCCGCCCCGCGGCGAGGTCGAGATGGGCCAGCGCCCAGTTGCCGAGTGCCCCGGCCACGCCCAGGCCGTGGGCGTCGGCGAGTTCGAGCGCGGCGCCGGCCCGGATGCGGCAGGTCTCCTCGTCCCCCTGGACTGCTGCGGTGAGCGCGAGCCATGCCAGGTGGTGGCCGGCGGTGTTGAGCTGGCCGGTCTCCTGGGCGAGCCGCAGGCCCTCGACGGCGTTGGCCGCGACGGAGGCGTAGCGGCCCATCCAGATCTCGGCGTGGATCACCGACTCCAGCAGTTGCGGGAGCGCGGAGGCCACTCCCCTGCCGCGCGCGGTCTCGACGGCCCTGGTGGCCAGCGTGAGCGCGTGGGCGTCCTGACCGAGCAGCAGGCTGGCGACGCCCGCCCATACCAGCATGGCAGGGTCGCGCGTGGTGGGGGCCAGCCGCAGGACCCGGCGCAGCGGGTCCGCGGCCTCGGCGTGCTCTCCCCGGAAGGTGGCCGCCATCCCGGCGAGGTACTCGAACATCAGCTGGGTGGCCGGGGAGTCGTCGGGACGGCGAAGCGCGGCGGCGCGGCGGGCGATGGCGAGGAACCGCCGGTTGTCCCCGGCGAGGTAGCCGGCCTCGGCGGCGCGGACGAGCGCGCGCACGCCGAGAGCGCGGTCACGGTCGAGCAGCCATCCGGCGGCGGCGAGGAACCGGTCGTGCGCGTTGCCGGTCTCGCCGCCGAACAGCTCCAGGCTTCCGTGGAGGAGCTCCGCCCGCCCGCGCATCTCCTCGGGGACCGTCAGGGACGACAGCCGGGCGAGCAGCGACCTGGCGTGCTGCGGGTGCCCGGCGTTCGACGCGTGGCGTGCGGCGGCGGCCAGCCGCGCGGCCTTGACGTCGCCGTGCCCGGTGAGCTCCGCCGCGCGTTCGAGCGCGAGGAAGGGCTCCGGGTGGCCGCTGCGCGCGGGCGCGGCCTCCGCCGCCGTGGCCAGCTCGTCCGCCAGTTCCTCGCGGGGGCCGTCGAGGGCCACCGCCCGGTGCCACGCCCGGCGCAGGCGCTGGTGGTCCTGGTCGAGAACGTCCGCCAGCAGGCGGTGCGCCGCCCGGCGCCGGGCCAGGGACGCGCCGGAGTAGACGACCGAGCCCATCGCCGGTTCGGTGAAGGCGTAGCGGTCGCCGGTGGCCCGGACGACCCCGGCGGTCTCGGCCGGTTCGAGGGCGAGGAGCGCGTGCGGGGGCTCGGCGGCCCGGATCAGCGTGGCCGTGTCCAGTTCGGGATCGGCGGCGAGGAGCAACAGCAGGTGCCGGGCGTCGCCGGACAGCCGCGCGAGCCGGTCGGCGCAGGCGCGCGTACGAGCGTGCGGGACGAGGGCCGTGCGGACGACGGCGAGGCCGCCGAACGTCCCCACGGCGCACC
>NZ_JBEZFH010000269.1:0-8833 GCF_040649355.1 Sphaerisporangium sp. NPDC049002
GGGGCGAAGACGTTCTCCCGGGCTCGCAGTTCGCCCGACTGAGACAGGTCGCGCCTCAGTTGCGTACCGGGGCCCCGCTCGGCCCCCAGTTCGACTCGGCACAGCGAGCATGGTCGCCCGCCGACACCGCCGTCATGCGCGAGATGCTCACCTCCGCACCGGGCGACGCCGCTCGTGTGATCCGCGGAACGATGTATCGCCTGCTTCGGCTTGCCGAGCCTGCCGCCGATCCGCCCACCAGGGCCGTACCCATGCCGCGGCCACTAGGGCCGCTGGTCCGGTGAACATCGTCCGCGTTTCGATCACCCGCGTGAACCGGCGCGGCCGCGTCCAAGCCATCAGCGTGGACGAGCACGTGAGCGCGATGTCCTTCGAACGCCAGTGGTCACCGGTCGCGGATGTGATCATCCACCTGGGCGCCTGGCCGTATGAGCTGGATGAGATGGTGCACCGGGAAACGCTGGCCCGCTACCCGGGCTGCCTCATCGTCGCATGGGGCCACGCCGACGGCACGTGCGGGATCGCCACTCGTGACGGGCAGCTGGCGCACTTCGTCCGGCCGGAACCATGGATGGCCGCCTCCGCCGCTCATGCCTGGACGGTGGGCGGCGGACGGCTCGGGGATCTCGACGCCGCGTCGATCACGGTACGGGAGGCGTGTTCGAGGCGAGTGAGTCCAGGTGCCGTCGAGCCCGTTCTGCTTGAGGTGCGCCAAGTTCGGTGAAGATCGCCAGGGCTCGGACAACGTGGTCCCGGGCACCCACCCGATCGCCCGTGCCTGCCAGCGCCTCCGCCAGAGACAGCCGTATGTTCGCCTGCTCGAAGAGGGCGCCTATCGTCTCCGTGATCTCAAGTGCCCTCGTCAGGGAGTCCACCGCGTCCTCCGGCCGTTCGGCCAGCAGATGCGTCTGGCCAAGCCCCGTCAGGACACGCGCCTCGTTGTAGGAGTCCGACAGCCCCCTGAACAGCTCGTACGCCTCGTTCAATTGCGCAACTGCCGCGGCGTAGCGGCCCATGTCGCGGTACGCCTCGCCGATTCTGCGCGTCATGAGGGCGACGCCGCGTCGTCGCCCGAGGTTCTCGTGGATCGTACGTGCGCCTTCGAACTGCTCGATCGATCGCTGAGGCTCCCTCATACCGAGGTAGGCGACTCCGAGGCTGCTCAGTGCCGCCGCCTCACCGAGCGCGTGACCCACGGAGCGCTCCAGGTCGACGGCTCGCAGGCACATCTCCGCCGCCCGCTCGAACTTCTGGAGGTTCAGGTGGGCGGTCGCCAGTGCCAGCAGCATGCGGGGTTCGGCACGCGGATCCCTGGAAGCCCGGGCCGAGGCCAAGCCCATCTCGTAGGTCTCCACCCAGGCCACGTAGTGCTTACGGTTGACGAAGAGGCCCCACAATGCCTCGCACATCTCCCAGGTGATCTCATGCATCTCTTGCTCGTGTGCCGCCGCGAGCACGGCGCGGATGTTCGGCAGCTCGGCCTCCAACCAGTCCAAAGCCGTCGCGGGGCCCTCGAAGACCACCTCGGCGTCGCCGGCAAGCTCGTAGGAGGGACCGAGGTGCCAGCGGCCGGGGATCACGACCCGGTCGGCCGTGACGGCCGCGTTGAGGTACCACCTGGCGATCCGGGTGAAGGCCGCCCGGCGTTCTTCCGCGGACTCTGTGGCCAGCGCTTTGGCGTGGGCATGGAGGCGAAGGAGATCATGGAACCGGAAGCGGTCCTCATCCTCCACCTCGACAAGATTCGCCCCCGCCAGCTCGTCCAGGATCCGGAAGGCCTCGCCCTGCCCGATGTCACCGGCCGCGGCGGCGACAGCGGATCCGAAGGTGGTGCCAGGATGCAGTCCAAGCACGCGATAGAGCCTGGCCACCTCATCGTCCAACGAGCCGTAGGAGACGTCGAACGCGGCCTGAAGTGACATGTCCTCGTCGGTGCTGAGCATGGACAACCTGCGTGTGGCGTCGCCGAGTTCACGGACGAGACGCTCGATGGGCCACCTCGGACGTAAGGCCAGGCGTGCGGCCGACGCGCAGACCGCGATCGGCAGCCGGCCGCACAGGGTGACCAGACGCAGTGCCGCCACCGGCTCCGCACCGATTCGATCGGCGCCCACCATACGGTCGAGCAGGCTGACGGCTGCCGCCGGGCTGAGCGGATCCAGGTCGACGAAACGAGCCCCCTCAACGACGAGCCCGGACAGCCGGTGACGAGTGGTCACCAGCACCAGGCTGTGCCCGGATGCCGGAAGGACCGCGCGGACCTGGGCGGCCGAGACCGGGTCGTCCAGCATGAGAATCAGCCGTCGTCCAGCGGTGGCGGAGCGGAACATCGTCACCTGCTCGTCCGGAGAGGACGGGACGTACTCCGGGGCGATGCCGAGCGAACGGAGAAACCGCTCCAGGATTTCACCAGGCGACACCGGAACTCCAGGCTCCGAGCCTCGCAGGTCGGCGTACAACTGACCGTCGCCGTAAAGGTGCCGGACCCGATGCAACCACTTCAACGCGAGAGAGCTCTTTCCGACTCCGCCGAGCCCGGTGACGACCACCAAAGTCGGGGAGTCGGGAGCCTGTCGTTGCCCTTCCCGCAGAAGCCTGTCCAATTGCGCGAGCTCGTCTTCTCTGTCGATGAACAATGCGGGCGCGGGAGCGAGCTGGGCGGGAGGCGGAGTACGCGGATGGGCTCCCACGTTGATCTGGACGTCACCGTGAATGGACCGCGCCTGTACGGCGGGACCCGAAACGGTTCCGCTGATCTCATTCGACGCCGGTGTCGTGGAGTGCTCGGAGTCCTCACGCCGCTCCCCACCCGCACTCACCGGCTCAACTCCTGAAATAGATTCGGGTTCGGAATCTACTGAAAGGTAACCCGAGTCTCATTCACCGACAAGTCGCTGGTGAGGGCCATAGACGGGAAACGCCACCGGTTATGCCCGGCCCGGCGACGTCAGAAACCGCTTTATATTCCCCCACTGTCGACCGGCGCGGGGGCGAGGACGGCCGTCCGGGAGTCACACGACCATCTCTGGCACGGAGGATCAGCGCCGGTCGTTCGATCGCCGCTCGACGCCCTGGAATCCCGGCCACGCGGTCTTCCGGAGGTTCGCGGGCTTCAGCCGGGCCGCCCGTGTGCGGAGGAATGCGCGGAGACGGCCTGCGGCGCTCGGTCGTTCGGCGGCGGGGGGCGGCGTGGTCGTGGGGGCCGAGGCCTCGGCGAGGCGGTCGCGCAACCGTGATCGGATCTCCTCCGGGGTGTACGCGCGGCGACGCCGCTCCGCCCGGGCGATCACCACTCCCGTGGCCGCGACACCCGCGAAGCCTGCCAAGCCGAGTATCTTCCACCAGCGCATGTCCCTAGGCTAATGGGATGTCTGGCGTAAGCATCAGCCTCGACGAGGCCCTCGATCTGACGCGCACCGGCGATGTGTGGTTGTTCCGCGGGCGCACGGTGCCCGACCGGGCCATCCAGATGACGACGAACAGCCCGGTCAACCACGTCGGCATGTCGGTCGTCATCGACGACCTGCCGCCGCTGATGTGGCACGCCGAGCTGGGCCGATCCCTGCCCGACATGTGGTCCGGGACCCACCAGCGCGGGGTCCAGTTGCACGACCTGCGCGACGCGGTGGTGGTCTGGGCGACGAGGTACGGGCAGCGGGCGTGGCTGCGCCAGCTCGACCGGCCGGTCACCCGCGAGATGGAGGACGGGCTGCTACGCGCCATCGCGCGTCTCGACGGGACGCCGTTCCCCTCGACGGCCAGGCTCGCGGGTCGCTGGCTGCGCGGCCGGGTGCCCGCCATCAGGCGGGGGCGCGCGGACGCCGCCCTGGAGACCGCCTACTGCGCTGAGGTGGTCGCCGCGACGTACCAGGACATGGGCCTGCTCCCCGCCGGGCGCAACCCCAACTGGTACGACCCCGGCCGCTTCTGGAGCGGCGACGACCTGGAGCTCTCGTCGGGCGCGCGGCTGGGCGGGGAGATCCCGGTACGGATCCCCCCGGACGCCCGCGCCACACCCCGTACGCGGGCGACCGGCGGCTGAACGGCCGTCATCCCAGGTGGCGGAGCGCGCAGTGCGGGCGGGGCCAGGCACTGGAGCGGCGGCGGAAGGCGCGGAAGGGCCCGGAGCGGGCTGTCCCCCCGGCGGTCAGGTGGCCGGAGGCGGCGGATCGGGCGGCCCTGAGGGAGCGGCCCGGGCACAGCGGACGCCGCCCCTCCCTGGTGATGCGCGCGAACGGCTGCCGCCAAAGCCCCAAATCGCCATTTATGCCACCAAAAAAGACATATAGCATATTTCTCCACATCTAGGAGACTTACCGACATCGCGCCCATTTTGGGGTAGCTGAAAACATCACTACCCGTAATCAGTAAATCACCCGGCGGAGTATCCGCTCGACAGCGACACCGACCGCCTTGCGGCCCCATCTCATACCGATTGGTTATTTTCAGGAAATTTCAGTAAGGCATTGCATAGATCGTGTCTTGTGAGTAACTTCCGGGCAACACCCATGAAATACGACCCGTGGAGCCTCCAGTGGTCTGGCCTTTCCTCCCACGGCCCGCGAGAAGGTCTCCCGCACGCGTGCCCGGTCCCTTGGTGGCCGCGGTCCTCGCAGCGGTTCTGACCGCGTCGCCGCTCGCCGCCGTCTCTCCCGCCAACGCCGCCGCCCCCGAGGCGGTCACCACCCTTCCAGCCACGAGCCTCGCCGCGCCCGGCTCCCCCACCGCCAAGGCCCCCCCGGACGACGCGAAACCGCTGGTCTCCGCGCTGAGCGGCAAGGCGGACCCCTCCGACAAGGACCTGGCGCGTGACGCCCTGCGCGCCGACCTGTCGCGCGAGCGGTTCTACTTCGCGATGACCGACCGGTTCGCCAACGGCGACCCCCGCAACGACAGGGGCGGCCTCACCGGCGACCGGCTCAGCACCGGCTTCGACCCCACGGACAAGGGCTTCTACCAGGGCGGCGACCTGGCCGGGCTGCTCGGCAAGCTCGACTACGTCAAGAACCTCGGCAGCACGGCGATCTGGCTGACCCCCTCGTTCAAGAACCGGCCGGTCCAGGGCACCGGGCCCGACGTCTCGGCCGGCTACCACGGCTACTGGATCACCGACTTCACCTCGATCGACCCGCACCTCGGCACCAACGCGCAGATGAAGCAGCTGGTCCGTGAGGCGCACAAGCGCGGGATGAAGGTCTTCTTCGACATCATCACCAACCACACCGCGGACATCGTCGACTACAAGGAGCAGACCAACTCCTACCGGTCCAAGGCCGCGTACCCGTACGTCGACGTGAACGGCAGGCCGTTCGACGACCGCGACTACGCGAGCAAGGACACCTTCCCCAAGGTCGACGCGGACTCCTTCCCGTACACGCCGGTCGCGCCGAAGGGCGTGAAGACCCCGTCCTGGCTCAACGACCCGTTGATGTACCACAACAGGGGGGACTCCACCTTCAGCGGCGGCGAGACCGACGAGTACGGCGACTTCTACGGCCTCGACGACCTGTGGACCGAGCGTCCCGAGGTCGTCAAGGGGATGGCCGACATCTACAAGACGTGGGTCAGCGACACCGGCATCGACGGCTTCAGGATCGACACGGCCCAGCACGTCAACATGGAGTTCTGGGAGCGCTTCTCCCCCTCGCTGCACGGCTACGCGGCCCAGCTCGGCAACAAGCGCTTCTTCATGTTCGGCGAGGTGTACTCCGGCGACCCGGCCGTGACCAGCCGTTTCTCCACGCGCGGCGGGCTTGACGCCACGCTGGACTTCCCCTTCCAGGAGGCGGCGCGCTCCTTCAGCGGCGGCAAGGCGGGAGCGGCGCGGCTCGCCCAGCTCTACGCGGGCGACGACTACCACACCGACGCCGACAGCAACGCCGCGTCGCTGCCGACCTTCCTCGGCAACCACGACATGGGCCGCATCGGCCGGTTCATCAGCCAGGACAACCCGGCCGCGCCGGACACCGAGCTGCTCAGGAGGGACCTGCTCGCCCACGAGCTGATGTACCTCACCCGAGGGCAGCCGGTGGTCTACTACGGCGACGAGCAGGGCTTCACCGGCAAGGGCGGCGACAAGGACGCGCGCCAGACGATGTTCGCCTCGCAGACGCAGAGCTACCTGACCGACGACCTGATCGGCACGACCGCGACGCACGCGCAGGACAACTTCGTCCCCTCCCACCCGCTCTACCAGGGCATCGCGGCGCTCGGGAAGCTGCGCGACGCCCACCCCGCGCTGGCGGACGGCGCCCAGGTCGAGCGCCTCGCCGAGAACGGCCTCTACGCGTTCAGCCGCATCGACGCCAAGGAGCAGGTCGAGTACGTCGTCGCGGTGAACAACGCCGCGACCGCCGCGACCGCCGCCGTCCCCACGTACTCCGCCGGGATGGCCTTCACCAAGGTCTACGGCGAGGCGGCGGCCACCGCCACCTCGGCCTCCGATCGCCGGCTCACCGTGACGGTCCCGCCGCTCTCGGCGGTCGTCTACCGGGCCTCCGCCAAGCTGGCCGCCCCCGCCGCCGCCCCCGCCGTGTCGATCGCGCTCCCGGGCGCGGAGATCAGGGGCACCGCGGCCGACGGGCGGATCCCGGTCACCGCGACCGTTCCGGGCACCGGGTTCGACCAGGTGACGTTCGCCGCCAAGACCGGCGACGGCCCCTGGAAGGTGCTGGGCACCGACGACGCCCCCACGGCCACCGCCGCCGGACGTACGTTCCGGGTCTTCCACGACCTGAGCGGGCTCGCGGCCGGTACGAAGATCACCTACAAGGCGGTCGTGAAGGACTCGGCGGGCCGGTTCGCCTCCGCGAGCGAGACGGCGACCGTCGGCGCGGCGCCCACCCCCGAGGAGCCGGGCGCGGTCACCCGTGACTGGCTGGTCGTGCACTACCAGCGCGCGGACTACGACGGCTGGGGCCTGCACGTGTGGGGCGACGTCGAGCAGCCCACCGAGTGGGGCTCCCCGCTGGCGCTCACCGGGGAGGACGCTTTCGGGCGCTTCGCCTGGATCAAGCTCAAGCCGGGCGCGGCCGGCGTCGGGATCATCACCCACAAGGGCGACGAGAAGGACGGCGGCGACCGTACGGTCAACCCTGCCAAGAACGGCGAGGTGTGGCTGACCGAGGGCAGGCCCGAGACGTTCGCCTCCCGGGCGGCGGCCCAGGGGTACGCGACCGTCCACTACAGCAGGCCCGGCAAGGACTACGACGGATGGGGCCTGCACCTGTGGGGCGACGGGCTCGCCGACGGCGCGGGAACCGAGTGGGCGACCCCGCGCCCGCCCGACGGTACCGACTCCTTCGGCGCGTTCTGGAAGGTGCCGCTCAAGGACCCGGCGGCGCCGCTGAACTACATCATCCACAAGGGCGACACCAAGGACCCCGGCCCCGACCAGTCGTTCACCCCGGCCACCCAGCCGGAGGCGTACGTCAAGTCGGGTGACTCACGGCTCTACAAGAGCCGGGCCGCCGCGGAGAACGTCGCGATCATGCATTACCGGCGCGCGGACGGGAACTACGACGGCTGGGGGCTGCACGTGTGGGGCGGGGCGGCCGACCCGACCGAGTGGGCCACGCCCGTCCAGCCGGCCGGAACAGACGGCTTCGGGGCGTACTACCGGGTGCCGCTGGCCGAGGGGGCGACGAGCCTGAGCTACATCATCCACAAGGGCGACGAGAAGGACCTTCCCGCCAACCAGTCGCTCGAAGTCGCCACCGACGGCAACGAGGTATGGCGGCTGGCCGCCACCGAGGGCTACCTGCTGCCGCAGCCTCCGGCGCGCGGGGCGGACGCCGACCTGTCCAAGGCGAAGGCCAACTGGATCGACCGGGACACCGTCGCGTGGAACGTCACGCCCTCCGCCGCGTCGCACTACTCGCTGGCCTTCTCCGAGAAGGGCGACATCGCGTACGCCAAGGGAGACCTGACCGGCGACATCCGCCTCATCCGCCTGGTCGCCGGCGGGGGGCTCACCGACGCCCAGAAGGCGAAGTGGCCGCACCTGGCCTCCTACGCCGCGCTCAAGGTCGACCCGCGCGACACCGACCTGGTACGTAAGGCGCTGCGCGGTCAGGTCGTCGCCGTCGAGCGTGACGCCGCGGGCGTGCTCGTCACGGCGACCGGCGTACAGCTCGCGGGCGTGCTCGACGACCTCTACGCCAAGGCATCCGGCGCCGAGCTCGGGCCCGTGTGGCCGTCGTCGGGGTCGGCGTCGCCCACGCTGTCGGTGTGGGCGCCGACCGCGCAGAAGGTCGAGCTGGCGCTCTACCGCGACGCGTCGGGCGGCGGCCGTACGGTCGAGCAGATGCGGCGCGACGACGCCACCGGGGTCTGGTCGGTACGCGGCCTGCCCACCTGGAAGGGCCGGTACTACACCTTCCTGGTCACCGTGTACGCCCCGGCGGCCGGCAAGGTCGTGACCAACGAGGTGACCGATCCCTACAGCCAGTCGCTCGCGGCCGACTCGGTGCGCAGCCAGCTCGTGGACCTTTCCGACGGCTCGCTGCGTCCCGACGGGTGGGCCTCGCTGCGCAAGCCGAAGGCGGTGAGCCAGGACAAGGCGTCCGTCTACGAGTTGCACGTGCGCGACTTCTCGGCATCCGACACCACCGTCCCGGCGGCGAAGCGGGGCACGTACGCGGCCTTCACCGGTGACTCCGCCGGGATGAGGGAGCTGCGGTCCCTGGCCGCCGACGGGCTGACGCACGTGCACCTGCTGCCCGCCTTCGACATCGGGAGCCTTCGGCGTCGCCTCCATCCTGGCCGCGTACTCGGTCAACCCGCAGATGCTCATCGCCTCCCGCGCCCTGCTCGGCGTCGCAGGCGCCACCTT
>NZ_JBEZFH010000270.1:0-8830 GCF_040649355.1 Sphaerisporangium sp. NPDC049002
TGCCTTTCCATCTGTGGCGGCTTGGCATTTCCTTACCTGCGTAGCCGTATGTTTATGAACGAACCCCATCAAAACCTCAACTCGCCGGGGCCCTGGGTTCCTGGCAGGTCGGTTTGTCGGGTGGCGGGTTCTCGTACAACTATCCGATCCCGGTGCCGCCTCCGGTGGCCGGTGAGGCTCCGCAGTTGGCGTTGTCGTATTCGTCGTCGTCGATCGATGGGCTGACGAACTACACCAACAATCAGGCGTCGGTCGCGGGGATGGGGTGGGATGTCTCGACGGGGTTCATCGAGCGCCGGTTTCGGGGGTGTGCCGATGATGTGGTGGAGTCGAGCAAGAATCCTGACCAGCGTAATTGGAAGCACCAATGCTGGGAGTCGCCGGATGAGAACGACGGGGATGCGGCGACCACCGACTACACCACCTCGCATTTGACGCTGTCGGTGGAGGGGAAGTCGTCGGCGATCGTGAAGGATCGGACCAGCGGCGGGTGGAAGACGGTCGAGGACTACGGGTGGAAGATCGACTATTCCACCTCCTCCCAGACCGGGCAGTCGTTCTGGGTGGTGACCACGGTCGATGGGACGGTGTACCGGTTCGGCTACCACCGCGATTCGATGTGGCAGACCCCGTATGTGGGGGATGACACCGGGGAGCCGTGCCGGGACCAGTATTCCAAGACCGGTGCGCCGGGGCTGTGTTTCGCGCCGTGGCGGTGGAACCTGGACCAGGAGATCGACCCGAACGGCAACGTGGTCGACTACACCTTCACCCGTGAGGAGAACTGGTACTGCAAGACGGTCGGCGCGTTGTGCCAGCCCGGCCCGCTGGGGGACGGGCGCGCGTTCCGGGTGGCTTATGACCGGGGCGGTTACCTGGCGCAGGTCGCCTACGGGCGTAACACCAACGTGACCGGGTCGGCGCACACCGCCAAGGTGGTGTTCAACGCCGTGGACCGGGGGACCCCGCCGGCCTCGGGGGTGCCGTGGGACAACGACACCCCGACCGATCTGAACTGCCCGTCCGGGCCGTCCGACGTGATCACCGCCTGTGACACCCCGGGTCCGGCGTTCTACATCTCCAAGCGCCTGGACAACGTCGTCACCTCGGTGCACAACCCGGCCACCAGCGGCTGGGACCAGGTGTACCGGCTGGAGGCCGGGTACAAGTGGGTGTACACCCAAATCCCGCAAGGCCTGCCCCCGGCCGGGCCGGTGCTGTGGCTGGACACCTTGCGCCCGGTCGGCCTGGCCGGGGACGGCCCCGACATCGCCCTGCCTCCGGTGGACTTCGAAGCCACCCTGCTGGACAACCGGGCCGACTACAACGACTCCCAGGGCAAGCCCCGGCTGCGGTTCCCCCGCATCTCCACCGTCTACAACGGGCTCGGCGGGCGCACCGACATCACCTACGGCCAGCCCAACCCCTGCCCCTACCCGTCGGGGTACCCCACCACCGGGTGGGACACAGGCGCCCGTGACTGCTACCAGGCCACCCTCGGCTCCTACTACGACACCAACGGCATCCCCCGCACCAGCCGGGCGGTGTACCTGAAGTGGCTGGTCACCCAGACCGTCGACAAAGACCTGGTCGGCGGCTCACCCGACATGCCCACCCGGTACGAATACCTCGGCACCCCCGCCTGGGCCCGCGCCTTCAACTACATGCGCGCCACCACCCTGGACGGGGTCCTGTGCACCCCACCGGTCAGCGGCTACTGCAAGATGCTGACCGAAGACTGGGAAGAGTTCCGCGGCTACCAGCAGGTGCGCACCATCAAGGGCGCCGGCACCAGCCCCGACGACTACAGCGTCACCACCACCGCGTTCTACCGCGGCATGTACGACGACCCGCTGACCAACGGCACTCCCAAACGCACCACGGTCACCGACTTCGAGGGCAACACCTACAACGACACCCGGGTCCTGGCCGGCCGCACCCTGCAAGAACAGACCTGGCGCGCCACCACCATCAACGGCCAAACCCTCACCACACCCGCACCCGTAGCACCCGCCGCGGCGGAGCCCGTAGCGGCCCGGTCCGGCCCGACGGGCCCACCCATCCCCCCGCGAACCTCCGGAACACAACCACAGCCCGACGCCGCCGCCCAACACCACCGAGCGGCGGCCGCCCCCACCGGCGCCCGCATGATCACCGCCGCCCTCGCCCCCGCCCGCGCCCTGGTCAACGGCCTGCGCGGCATGTTCGGCACCACCGTATTCGCCTGCACCTACCCCACCTGGCAGAAATTCGGCTCCTACACCACGGGCAACAAGGTCACCTGGGCCAACCACCACTGGGAAGCCCTGCAGGCCAGCGTCGGCTCCGAACCCGGCAAAATCACCAACGCCTGGAAGGACCTCGGCGACTGCACCGCCGCCCCCACCCCCACACCCACGATCACCCAGACCCCCACCCCGACACCCACCACACCCCCAAGCGGCCCCACCCTGGGCGGCTACATCGAGGTCGGCTCCACCCGGTACGAGTACACCACCGTCCCCACCGGCGACGGCCCCGGAATCTACGACCCCCGGCTGATCAACACCACCCGCCAGGCCACCCGCGAAGCCATCACCACCGGCTTCCGCTACACCGACCAGCGCACCACCTACGACACCTACGGCCTGCCCACCAAGGTCAACAACTACGGCCAGACCGGCGACGCCACCGACAACACCTGCACCACCACTACTTATGCTCGCAACACCACCAAATGGCTGCTGAGCTACCCGGCCACGGTCGAACGCCGCGCAGGCGATACCTGCACCACCGGTGCCCTGCTCGGCCGCACCGTCACTCTCTACGACGGCGCCACCAGCCCCACAAGCAATACTCCGACAGTGGGCAACGCCACGCAGACTCGTGTTTACAGCAGCGATTCCGAGTATCAAACCACTGGGGCTCGCTACGACAGCTATGGCCGGACCACGTCTGCCATCGACGCCGCCAGCAAGACCACAAGGATCGACTACATTCCTGCGACTGGATGGCCGTCGAACGGCATGGTGACCACCAACCCGCTCGACCACATCACGACCAGTCGGCGGTCGCCTTACTATGGCCAGCTCGCCGAGGTACGAGACGCTAACGCCAAGGTCACGCAACTCGAGTACGACGCGCTTGGCCGCACCACGACCCTGTGGACACCCCAGCAGCCCAAGAGTGGCGGCACAGCCGCAGCAACCGTGAGTTACACCATCCCCTATGACGGAAACCTCGGTCAGCCCACCTCGGCGGCTAAAACCAGGCTTAGCAAGCTACAGTCCGGCTCAGGCAGCACGGCTATATGGGTGACACAGCACACCTACATAGACGGCCTTGGCCGACTAAGAGAACAGCAGTCGACCTCGCCAGCAAGCGGACGCATCACCACCGCCACGGCTTATGACGCACGCGGTCTTACCGCTGCCGTTTCTCAGCCGGTGCACAACGCCGCCGACGCGGGCACCGGACTGCTGAACCCCGCCTTCACTAGCCTGCCCCAGTGGTCCAAGACCGTCTACGACGGCGCCGAAAGGGCGACAGCGCAAATCGAGTACACCGGCGCATCCGAGTTGCGCCGCACAATGACGACTCACTTCGGTGACCACTACGAGGCAGCGTCACAGCCACCCGTAGGCGGCAAGTCCGTCTACTGGACCGACACCAGCGACAAGGTCGTGAAGATCGAAGAGTGGCCCGACGCCACCACGCACAAAGACACCTCTTACACCTATGACCCCGAAGGCCACCTCACCAAGATGGTGGACGCTAACGGCAATATCCGAAGCTTCACCTATGATCTCCTAGGCCGCCGAATCACCTCCCAGGACCCCGACGCTGGAGTCGGCGAGGAGCATTACGACTCGGCTGGGCGGTTGAGCTGGACCAAGGACGGCAACGGACAAAAGCTCTCCTACAGCTACGATGATCTGGGGCGTAAGACTGCGGTGTGGGCCGGTGAGTCTGGTACCGGGACGAAGCTGAGCTCTTGGTCCTATGACACCCTTGCCAAGGGCAAGCTGACCTCCTCATCCCGCTACGTTAACGGCTACGCCTACACCAGCCAGGTCACTGATTATGACAGCATGGGCCGCCCGACCGGCTCAACCCTTACCATTCCCTCGTCAGAAGACCTACTGGCAGGTGATTACACTTTCACCGCTGCTTATAACGTTGCCGGGAATCTAACTCAGGTGGGCATGCCCGCAGCGGGAGGATTGCCGGCCGAGAAGGTCACCTCCACATTGACGGACCTTGGACTGGCCAAGGGGCTGACCTCCGACTTCGGTGGGGGGTTCACTTACGTCAATGACACTAGGTACACCGCGACGTCCCGTCTGGCCGAGCGGTATTACGGGGCGACCGGAAAAATCAAGCGAACTGTCACCTGGGACAACTCCACTGGATGGCTCTCCCGGGTCAGCACCACGGTGAAAGCCGACACCTCTACTCCTCAGCTGGCCCAAGACGACCAGTACTTCTACGGCGCGGCGGGTGATATCACTCGGATTTTGGACGCGGCCTCGGCCGTCTCGGGTAGTACGACAGGCCAGTCAGAATGCTTCTCGTATGACGGGCTGCGCAGGTTATCGGCCGCTTGGACTACGACGGCTTCCTCATGTACGGCGGGCATATCTGGCGCTGACGGCCTAGGCATTGATCCGTACAAGCAGGAGTACAACTATGACCTCGTCGGTAACCTCACCTCATTTACCGACAACGACCAAACCTCCACCTACCACTACCCAACACCCGGCGCCTCGTCGATCCGCCCCAACACAGTAACCTCCATCGACCGGCCTGGTGGCAGCACCGACTCCTACGCCTACGACAACACGGGTCGACTAAAAACGCGCACGGTAGCAAGCAAGCCGGCCACATTCGAATGGAACGAGCTCGGGGAACTCTCAAAAGCCACCGTCGACGGCCAGGACACTTCCATGGTCTACGACGCCGACGGCGAGCGCCTGATCCGCCGGGATCCAGGAGGTAGGATCACGCTCTACCTCGGCGATATGGAAGTCGAACTGGCTGATGGCCAGCTGATGGGCAAGCGGTACTACTCCGCCCCTGACGGATCGACGGTTGCTATCCGCATCGGCAGCGGAAGCCTGAAATGGATGACGTCTGGACTCCACGGCAGCCAGCAGCTAGGAATCGACGACGGCACCGGGCAGGTCAGCCGCGAACGCTACTTGCCCTACGGCAAACGCCGAGGCATCGACGACCTGCCCTTTACCGATCACGGTTTCTTGGGCAAGGTTGAAGACGATACTACCGGCCTCGATTATCTGTCCGCTCGTTATTACGACCCCAACATAGCTCGATTCATCTCCACCGACCCTGTTCTCGATCTCACCAAACCACAGGCAGCGAATCCATACAGTTATGCTGGTGACAATCCCATTGGCTTCTCCGACCCGTCCGGCTTGTCCCGCGACGATGGATGCCAGTCACCTATCGAGAAATCTACGCAACATTGCAAGGAAGTCGCTAAATGGAATTCTTGCGTAGATAAGTATGGCGAGAGCAGCTGTAAGGCTAAATGGAAGAAAGCCCAAGAAGTCGAGCTGTCAAAGGCGATCGAGCTTGCATATGTCGAGTACGTTAAGAGATGCGGCTCTGACGCCAATGATATCAAGCGGATTAGCCAGACCTGCGCCGAATGGATCTTGAGCGGCGACGGTGACCCTGTAACCGCACACGCCAAAGCTCACGCAGCAAACATCAAATTGGTCGTTGATGCGCTCCTGATTGCCGGTTTCGGGCCGGAAGAGATCGCAGGAACGGTGGTCGCAAAGCTTGGAGCTCAAGCGGCCGCAACCATCCTGGGGAAGCTGCCAAAGTTTGCCTCCATCGCTCGAAAAATAGCCAAAGGCGAGGCACTATGCAATAGCTTCGCTCCTGGCACTAGGGTTCTTATGGCAGACGGAACCCTAAAGCCGATCGAAGACATCAAACTTGGAGATGAGGTTCTGGCCACCGATCCCTTAACGGGCCAGAACGAGTCCAAGCCCGTTGTCGCACTAATTGAGAGTCAGGGCCAGAAAGATCTGGTAGAAATTACCGTGGATTCCGATGGTGACAAGGGAAATGCCGTCGGGACAGTTACCGCAACCGACAAACACCCATTCTGGGTCGATGATCAGGGGCACTGGTTCAACGCATCAACCCTTCAGGCTGGGATGCATCTTCGGACGGCAACAGGGCTTTCCGTTAAGGTGCTGCATCTCCGCGCTTACCAGCGAGCCAACCAGCGCGTCCACAACCTCACGATCCAAGGGCTCCGCACCTACCACGTGGCTGTTGGAACCACTGACGCCCTAGTTCATAATGCAAGCGGGTGCGGAGGTATCAAGAACAGCCTCGACAGTAACGAGATCACCGGCCTTAATAGAAATTTTGGCGGTTCCACAACCATTAACGGCTCCCTGGAAAGCATGTACGCGAACATGGATCGCTATAGCAGCTTCTGGGAGAAATTGGGTGTTGTTATTCGGGATATCGCCGGCGCTCACATGTTCGACAACGGAAACAAGAGAACCGCGCAGGCGGTAGTCCAAGCACTTATGAAACGCAATCATATTTCGACTGGACCTAACGCTGCGCAACTAAGAAAGATCATTCAGCAGGTCGCTACTGGTAAACTTACGAACGTACGAGACATCGCGGCCGCGTTACGTGGCTACTAGACGGAGCACGTGTGAATATAGAACAGATGATGACGAAGCTTTCAGAAGCAGGTCTTAACGTAATCCTAAAGACTGACGGAGAGAGGCTGGAAGAAGGTGAGGACTACTGGACAATCGTAATGAGCGGCTCGCCCCTAGGTGAAGAGGGTCCGATCCGATTTGATGGTGCCAGCCTAGAAGACTGTATTCGCAACAGTCTTACTTTGCTGCAAGCACGCGGAGAAAGATGGGAATGGGTTAAGGGCATCTCTTCATAAGTCGGCGTGCCGCCGGGGGCCATCTCTAGGCCCACGGCGGCTTTCCACTGGGCTTAAAGCCGCCGCGCCCAGCATTCGGGGCTCCGGTCGAGACTAAGGAGCCTAAGGCGATCTACCGGCCCCAGCCTCTCCCGCGGTTAGCAGAAACTGAGTTGGGCGACGGCAGCGAGCACGGTCTCCGTGCCGATCCGCAGGTCGGTGGTGTTACAAAGGGGACCAGCATGGCAGGGGAGGCTGTTCGATGTTCTCGACGGTTTGTTCGCCTCGGTGGATGACTACTGCGCGGATCAGGAGATCCTGGAACAGGTGGGCGGTCTCGATGACGCCGGATTGCGTGATGCCGCTGAACGGGCCCTCCTGGACCTGGCTGAAGTCGGCGGACACGCAGGCTGAATAACGCGTGTTCCGCGACCGTCCCGGCCGCTCCCGTGAAGCCTGCCGTGTGCCGGAGCCGCGTCGTGTACGGCCCCTCTCCAGTGCGGCGCGATCGCCGGGCTAAGGGCTGTGTGTACCGGAATCGCCGAGGTCGGGGGAGCGGAGCGGGGGATCCCGCGCGGCGGAGGATCGGATCATGAACATAATGAGATCCGTCGCCGCGAGCGTCGCGGCCGCCGCCTTGCTCTTGTCGCTCCCGTGCGCGTCCGCGTCCGCCCGTGCGGGTCTCGCTCGCGACGCCGCGAGCGCCGAGGGTGCCGCGAGCGCAGTGGGTGCGGCGAGCGCAGTGGGTGTGGCGGACGCGGCGGGGGCGGCGAGTGTGGTGTCGGGGTGTCCGGTGGGGGCGACCTGCGGGAGCCTGCGGGTGCCGCTGGACAGGGACGATCCCTCGGCCGGCACTACGACCGTCGCCTACGCGCTGGTGCGCAGACACGACACCTCGCGGCCCGCCGAGGGGACCATCGTGCCGAACCCGGGCGGGCCCGGGGTGCCGGTGATCGGGCACCGGGACTACGCCGGGGCGTACCGCCACCTGCTGGACAGTTACGATCTGCTGCTGGTCGACCCTCGCGGGGTCGGCGGGTCGGGGCCGTTGCGGTGTGACTCGGCGCGGTGGAGCGACCTGTCCGGGTCGCGCCTGCTGGCGCTGGAGGCGGTCCACGCCTGCGGGACCGAGATCGGCGCCCGGCGCCGCTACTACACCACGGCCGCCGCCGCCGACGACATCGACGCCGTACGGGCGCACCTGGGCATCGGCAGGCTCGACCTGCTCGGCCAGTCGTACGGCACGTACCTGATGACCGTCTACGCCGAGCGGCATCCCGAGCATGTGCGCTCGATCGTCATGTCCTCGGCGTACCCGCTGGACTTCGACATGCTGGGCGGGCCCGCGGCGCGGGCGATGCGCAGGTCCGTCCACCTGCTGTGCCGCCGGTCCGGGGGCGGGTGCGACGGGGACGCGGTGCTGGACGACCTGAAGACCATGGCGCGGCGCCTGGAGGACAGGCCGATCCGCTACTCCGGCGGTGTCCTGGACGACACGGCGCTCGCGAGCACCGTGTACAAGCTCGCCTCCAGCCATGTGGAACTGTACGGAAGGCTGCCCGAGGCCCTGCGCCTGGCGGTCCAGCGGGATGTCGAGCCCCTTGTGGAGCTGGCGGAACGGGTACGGCCGATCAGCGGATCCGCCGCGCGCGGCAGGACGTTCAGCCTGCCGATGTACGTGACGGTGACGTGCAACGACTACCCGGCGTTGTGGGACAGGCGCGCCCCGGTGCGGGAGCGGTTCAGGCAGTACGCCGCGCACGTGGCGCGGCTGGATCCGTCCGAGTACCGGCCGTTCAGGCCGCAGGCGTGGATCGCCGGGATCGTGGACCTCGGAGACTTCTGCGTCCGCTGGCCCGACCGGGCGGCGCCGGCCCGGTACGGGCACGTCGGGCAGCCGCCCGTACCCGTACCGGG
>NZ_JBEZFH010000271.1:0-8762 GCF_040649355.1 Sphaerisporangium sp. NPDC049002
AAAGCCCCCTGCTGGACGTGCGGCTGTTCGCCAACCGGTTCTTCAGCTCCGCCATGGGCGTCGGGCTCCTGGCCGGCATCGTCATGGCCGGCGCCGCGGCGTTACCCGTCATGCGGGCCACCAGGTCTCCGGTGAGGTGGCGTCTCGCACCGGCGACGCCCAGGGCGAAGACCTGCCGGGTGAGCCGTTCGCGCAGGGTCAGGGCGACGCGGGTGGTCACCGCGACCTGGGCGATCCCGCTTCCCGCCTCCGCCAGCGCCCTGACCACCAGGAGCCCCAGCAGGGCGAGGGCGAGCGGGCGGACGCGCCTCCGGACGCAGCGGCAGCCGCATCGAGCCGAAACCGAGGGGCTGCCGGGGCCGGGCATCCTTTCCGATCGGCCCTACCGCCCGGGGAGCCTGGTTCACTACCGGTTCGGGGCGTTCGCCGGCGTGCGGACGCTCGGCAACGACGGGACGTACGAGGCGATGCTGGTGGCCCCCGACGGGAGCCTGAAGCCGGACCGGCGGCAGGCGTGGTTCTCCCCGCCGTCGTGGGCGCCGAGGGACCCCTTCACCGGGGAGCCGCCGGACCAGGGGCCCGCGGGGGACGGCCAGGGACCGGTGCTGCTCAACGGCCGGTACGTGGTGCGAGAGGTCATCCGGCACGCCTTCGGCGGTGGGGTGTACCGGGCCACCGATGAGCGGACGGGAGGCCAGGTCGTCGTCAAGCAGGCACGCCCGCACACGGTGGCCGACCTGACCGGGAACGACATCCGCGTCGCCCGCCGTCATGAGGCGCGGATGCTGGAGCTGTTCGAGCCCTCCGGGGCGACGGCACGCCTGGTCGAGGTGTTCGAGCAGCAGGGTGACCTGTTCCTGGTGCAGGAGGCGATACCAGGAGTCACGTTGCGCCAGTGGGTGAGGGACACCATCGAGCCGGATGACGGCGAGGGCTGGGGGCTCCCGAGGGAGACCGCCGAGCGGATCGCCTGCGGCCTGGTCGGGCTGGTGGAGCTGGCCCACGCCAAGGGCCTGGTACACCGCGATTTCAACCCCAACAACATCATGGTGACCGAGGACGGCGACCTGCGCCTGATCGACCTGGAGATGCTCGCGACGCCGGGGGAGCGGGTCAGCCAGGCCTACACGCCGGGGTACGCGGCGCCGGAGCAGGTCGACGCGGCACCGATCTGCGCCGCCCCACAACGGCCGCCGATCTCTACAGCCTGGGCGCCACCCTGTTCTACCTGGTCAGCGGGGCCGACCCGATGCTCGTCCCCGACCAGCCGGAGACGCGGACGCGTCAGGAGCGCATCGGCACCTGGCTGGGCCACCTCGCCGCCGCGAACCCGGCCGCCCGGTGGCTCGCCGCGATCATCGTCCCGCTGCTGCACCCGGACCCGGCGCGACGCCCGCGCCTGGACGACGTGCGCGCCTTCCTCACCGGGCCGGAGCGACGCCCATGCCTGGACGACGTCCGCGGCGCCGGGCCGGAGCGACCGCACGCCCGTCACGTGCCGCCCGCGAGGCCCGGCGCCGCGGACGTGGAGCGGATGATCGTCCACGCGACCGAGCACCTGCTGCTCACCATGGGGCCGGACGACTCCGGCCGGCTCTGGAGGCCGGCCGCGTTCACCGCGGCCACCGACCCGTTCAGCGTCCACCACGGCGTCGCGGGGGTCCTCGGCGTACTCACCCGTGTACACGAGGCCCGGCCCGACCCGGCCTTGCGGGACGCGGTGGCGACCGTGGCGGACTGGATCGCCCGCAACGTGCCGCGCGAGCCCCGTGCCCTGCCGGGACTGCACTTCGGCCGGTCGGGCACCGCCTGGGCGCTGCTGGAGGCCGGGCGCTGGGTGAGGAGGACCTCGTCCGCCTCGCCGCGGACCTCGCCCGGCGCGTCCCGGTCAGCTGGCCGAATCCGGACGTCTGCCACGGCGTCGCCGGAGCCGGGCTCACCCAGCTCCGGTTCTGGGAAGTCACGGGAGACGACGGATTCCTGGACCGGGCGCGGCGGGCCGCGTGCGCTCTCACCGCCGCGGCCGAGCTCAGGGACGGGCGCACCGTGTGGCCGATCGCGCGGGACTTCGCCTCCATGCTCGCCGGCCTCGTCCACTAAGGCTTCGCGCACGGCGTCGCGGGAGTCGGAGCGTTCCTGCTGGCCGAGGCACGCGCCACCGGCGACGCCCGCTGCCTGGACCTGGCCGCCCGCGCGGCCGGCACCCTCCTATCCGTCGTCGAGGTGAAACGCGGGGCCGCCTACTGGCCCAGCGGGGAGAAGGACGACAGCCCGCTCATGACCCACTGGTGCAGCGGCTCCTCCGGAGTGGGCACGTTCCTCGTACGCATGTGGCAGCAGACCGGAGACCCCCGACGAGACCGAGGAAGTGGACCTCGTGGGCTTCAACACCGGCCTCGCCGGGGTCCTGGCCTTCCTCACGCGGCTGCGGCACGGTGGCCCCCGCCTATGGCTGCCGGAGTCGCTGACCTCCTTCGCCCCGGCGGGCCGTCCGGGCACCGACGGGCCGGCCACACCCGGTCTCGTGCCCCTTGCCCGGTGAGCGGCACGACCGGCCCGTCACCGCGGACGAGGAGGGCCCCGGCCGGCGGCCGGGGCCCTCCTGTCAGCTCGTGTGCGGCGTGCGCACGATCAGAAATCGTAAACCGAACCCGTGGCGGCTCGCAGGGTGCACGAGTTGCTGTAGGTGTGGCGCACCGAGATGTGGCGACCATCCCAGGTGCCGATGGCGGTGACCGTCACAGGACTGAAGATCCTCGGGCAGTGGGTCCCCAGCGCCACGCTCAGCCTGCTCACATCGCCGCCGACCGGGATGAGCACACGGCAGGCGCTCGCCGCCGAGGGGTGCGTCCCTCCTGGAGGCGAGCATCGTACGGTCACGACGCGACTGGATGAAAGCGGCGTGATTCCGCGCTGCTTGCTCAGGACCAGAGACCGGGTGCGCCGATCAGGCGACCCGGGCACCGTACCGGTGTGTGGTCCCGGCGTTGGCCCGGTGTGTGGTCCCGCGGGCGGCCACGGGTGTGGTCCCGGCGTCGGTCCGGTGTGTGGTCCCGGCGTCGGCCACGGGTGTGGTCCCGGCGTCGGCCCTGTGAGAGGTCCCGGTGGTGTCGGCTTCGGGAAGGGCAAGATGTGAGGCCCTGGCGGTGGTGTCGCCCCGATCAAGGGCTGGTCGACCAGGCCCGGAGGCTGGTCGCCCAGGCCCGGAGCGCCGGGTGGCGGATCCCAGGCCGCAGAGGCGCCGGCCGCCGAACCGGCGGCGGCAGCCGCACCGAGGACCAAGGCCAGACAGCTCAGGCCAGTGTAAAGACGTCGCAAGTGAATCCCCCGATCACGCATGACGATGAGCGGACTACAGCCTCCCGCGCTCACCCGCTCACAGCGGTGATCGACGCTCTGATCACACCCTTTCTATGCGATATCTCTACCCCGCCGCCGTACGGGTGTGGGCGGTTTCCGCTCGGACTCTGGGGACTTGGTGACCTTGTCCGGGACGTCCGGCAGGGCGAGTGCTGGACGCGACCTGTCGGACCCGTTGCCTAAGGTTGGCCGTCAGGCGACCAAGGAGGCGACGTGATCGATCGGCCACGAATGACGGTGTCGGGCATCGTGCTCGGCTCACCCGACCCCCATGAGCTGGCGGCCTTCTACCACCGGCTCCTCGGATGGGAGGTGCGGGACGACGAGCCCGACTGGGTGAAGCTCGCCGCGCCCGGCGGCGGGCCGGGGCTGTCGTTCCAGACCGAGACGGCCTACGTCCGGCCGGCCTGGCCCGCCGGTCCCGGCGACCAGCAGATGATGGTCCACCTCGACATCCTGGTCGACGATCTCGACGTCGCGGGTGCTCACGCGGAGGCCTCGGGCGCGACCCTCGCCGAGTTCCAGCCGCAGGACGACGTGCGGGTCTACCTCGACCCCGCCGGGCACCCCTTCTGCCTGTTCGTGTCCGAGTAGGGGGCGCCGAGCCGGTCAGGCGGCGATCCACTCCCTGGAAGTCGTGACCTTCTCCAGGATGTCCGGCACGGGCTCCACGCCGAGGCCGGGGCCGGTGGGCACGGGCAGGTGGCCGTCCTTCAGGACGAACGGCTCGGTGATGTCGGTCGCGTAGTAGCGGCTCGATCCCGAGGTGTCGCCGGGAAGGGTGAAGCCGGGCAGCGCGGCCAGCGCGACGTTGGCGGCCCGGCCGAGGCCGGTCTCCAGCATGCCGCCGCACCACACCGAGATCCCGTGCGCCCGGCACAGGTCGTGGATACGCCGGGCCTCGATGTACCCGCCCACCCGGCCGGGCTTGACGTTGATGATCGAGCAGGACCCGAGCGAGATCGCGGCGGCGGCGTGCTCGGCCGACTCGATCGACTCGTCCAGGCACAGGGGAGTCCTCAGCCGCTTCGCGAGGGCGGCGTGCTGCACCAGGTCGTCGTCGGCCAGCGGCTGCTCGATCAGCAGCAGGCCGAATTCATCGAGCCGCGCCAGGTGCGGGGCGTCCACGAGGGTGTAGGCGGCGTTGGCGTCCACCTGCAGCGGCAGGTCGTCGCCGAAGCGCTCCCGCACCGCCCGTACGGGCGCCACGTCCCACCCGGGCTCGATCTTGATCTTCACCCGCGTGTAGCCCTCGTCCAGGTAGCCGGCCACCGCGTCGAGGAGCTTCGGTATCGAGTCCATGATGCCGACCGACACCCCGCACGGCACCCGGTCGCGGGAGGCGCCGAGGAAGGAGCCGAACGACCTGCCGGCCGCGCGCAGCTCGGCGTCGAGGACGGCCGTCTCCAGCGCGGCCTTGGCCATCCGGTGGCCCTTGAAGGGAGAAAGCGCCCGGCCCACGGCGTACGCGTCGATGCTCGGCAGGGCGGTGAGAGCCGGGATCAGGAAGCGCCGCATCACCTCGGCGGCGCCGTCGACGTACTCGGAGGAGTACAGGGGCTCGGACATCGCCACGCACTCGCCCCACCCCTCGGCCTCCGGGGTGACCACCCTGACCAGCAGCACGTCCCGCTCGGTCTCGGTGCCGAACGAGGTACGGAACGGCGCGACCAGCGGCATCGCGATCCTGCGCAGTTCGACACCGGTGATCTTCACGCTCGCTCCAAAATGTAGTGGCCGTCGGTGGTGAACCCGGTGACGCGCGCACCGCCGTCGATCAGCCCGCCGAGCACGTCGCGCATCGCGTGGCGCCACGCCTTGGCGGCGGCCGGGTCGGAGCGGCGGAGCCTCTCGATGTCCTCGGGGGTCTCGACCAGGAGCACCCGTCCGTCCGTACGCCCGGCGCCCGGGCGGTCGTCTTCGGCGGCCAGCGCCACCACGGCCCCCTCGGGAGCCCGCGCCGGACGCGCCGTGCGCGTGCACGCCGCCAGCGCGTGAGGCTCGCCCAGCCGCCACACCGCCAGGAGCCGGTCGGACTCGTCGCCCGCGTTGATCACGTCGTCCATGGTCCCGTAGAAGCACGGGAGGTACTGCTCGGGGCGGGCGCCGAGCTTGGCGATGTTGAAGTAGGCGTTGCGGCGCACCAGAGGATCATAGGTCCAGGAGATCCGGCCGAGCCCCCGCGACAGCGCCCAGGCTCGCTGGTGGAGCTTCAGGGCGAACCCGATGCCGCGCCCTATGATGCTGCCGGTGACGTGGGAGTGCAGCGCCGTACCGGGGGGACCGGCGAGGAAGCCGACGCTCGCGCCGACCAGCACGGCGCCCTCGAAGGCGCCGGCCACGTAGTTGCCGCTGTGGGAGAACGCGCGCATCAGCTCCACGCTCATCGGGACGTTCGCGGGCTCCGGGTGCCAGATCTCGTCGTACAGGCGGTGGACCAGCTCGAACTCCGCGATCTCGTGAAGTTCGCGCACCAGCACCCCGGCGTCCCTGGCGGCGGCCTGCCATTGCGCGGTGGCCGCGCCCGCGAGCGACACGACGCTTCCCGAGGTCACGGCCCGCCCCCTAAGCCCGGGCACCTGCGTGGAACGGTCACTGCCGGCCCTCCAGGATCGCTTCCACCAGCCTGGCCAGCAGGGCCGCGCGGCGGGGCATCTCCTCCACGATCACGTGCTCGTGCGCCGCGTGCGCCCCGCCGCCCACCGCGCCGAGGCCGTCGAGTGTGGGGCACCCGGCCCCGGCCGTGAAGTTGCCGTCCGAGCCGCCGCCGACGTGCACGCCGCGCAGGGGCCCGAGCCCCAGCTCGGCCGCGGCCTGCTCCGCCAGCTTGAACAGGGCGGACGAGGAGGCGACGTCCATCGGAGGCCGGTTGGGCCCGCCCGTCACCACGAGGCGCGTGCCGGGCAGGCTCGGCGACAGGGCGCGCATCCGGGCGTCCACGAGGGACTGCGCCGAGAGGTCGGACGCGCGTACGTCGACGGCGACGGCCGCCCGCGCGGGCACGGTGTTGGCACTCGTGCCCGCGCTCATCACGGTCGGGGTCACGGTCGTCGTGCCGCCCGGGTCTGCCATCGCGGCGATGGCGAGCACCTGGTGGGCCAGTTCGACCCCGGCGTTCGCCCCCTTCTCGGGTTCCAGGCCCGCGTGGGCGGCCACGCCGTGCACGGCCACCTCGTACCGGGAGACGCCCTTGCGGGCGGTCTTCAGCGCGCCGCCGTCGGCGCTCGCCTCCAGGACGAGCGCGGCCGAACATTCCCGGGCGCTCTGCTCGATGAGCTTTTGCGAGGTGGGCGAGCCCAGCTCCTCGTCACCCGTCACCAGCACGCACACCCCGTCCACCGACGCGAGCGAGCGCAGCGCGTGGAACATCTGGACGAGCCCGGCCTTCATGTCGAACACTCCCGGGCCGCGGGCGATCCCGCCGGTGACCGACCACGGGTGCGTGCGCAGCGACCCGATCGGCCAGACCGTGTCGTGGTGGCCGAGGAGCAGGACGCGGGGCGTGCCGAAGCTCCAGCGCAGGTGCGTGACCCCGCCGAGCACGACCGTCTCGGGCCGTACGCCGAGATGCCGGGCGCCGAGGTCGGCGACGACCGCGGCGCTGGCGGCGACCGCGTCGTGATCGGTGGAGAAGGACTCACACAGGACGAGCTCCTCCAGGTCGTCGAGCATGACCGGCAGGTCGCCGGGCATCACCTGACCGGTCCCTGCTCTGCGATCCCTTGTACGGCCGTTTCCTGCGCGGCCGTCCTCGGCGCGGGACGTCCGAGCTCGGCGCGGAACAGGCGCATCACGTTGCCACCGAGGATCTTGCGGATGTCCTCCTCGTCCAGGCCACGCTTGAGCAGTTGCTCGGTGACCAGCGGCATGCCGCCCGGCCCGTCGAGCCCCTCGATGGCCATTCCCGAGTCGATGCCGCTGTAGCTGAACCCCTCGCAGCACGGAGGGGTGAGGTCGGTCATGACCTCCTTCATGAAGTCGGGGCCGAGGCCGACATGGTCGACGCCGGCGACGTCCGCGATGTGCAGGATGTGGTCCGCCAGCCGCTCCACCGTGTAGCCCTCGGGCTTCTCCGACAGGAACGCCGCGAGGAAGTTGACGCAGACGACGCCGCCGCCCGCGCTCACCGCGCGCAGCTGCCCGTCGGTGAGGTTGCGGTGGTGGTCGCGCAGGGCGCGCGCGGAGGAGTGCGTCGCGATGACCGGCCGCGTGGCGATCTCCAGTACGTGCGCCACGCCCGACGCTCCCAGGTGGGAGATGTCGAAGATCATGCCGAGCCGTTCCATCTCCTGGAGGGCCGCGACGCCGTAGGCGGTGAGGCGGCTGCCGGTGGCGTCCTCCCCGCTGCCGTCGGCGAGCGGCGTACGGCCCCAGTGGGCGATGGAGGCGACGCGGACGCCCAGCCGGAACAGGGTGGGCAGCAGCTCCACGCTCGCGTCCAGGCCCGGCATGCTCTCAAGGGCGATGACCAGGGCGATCTTGCCGAGTGCGAGCGCCTCGTCGATCTGCTGCCCGTCGTGGCAGATGCTCACGTCGCCGGGGTTGCCCTCGGCCAGCGCGTGGGCGCACTCGATCATCCGCAGGGTCTGGCGGAGCGCGCCCTCCGGGCGGTACTGGCTGTCGATGAAGACCGGCAGGACCTGCACGTCGACGCCGCCCTCGCGGAGCTGGGGCAGCCACCGCTCCCGGAAGAACGACGCCCACATCTCCGGCGGCCTCGCCGAGACCGCCATCAGGAGGTCGTTGTGGGTGTCTGCCACGATCGCGTCCTGATGCAGGTCAGCGAACACGTGTGGACTCCTCTCGCCTTGGACCTCGCCAGCGGTCCTTCCCACGTGTCATGCCCGCGACGCGGAAGTCGGCTGGCCGGAAGGGGCGGCTTGTTCGCCCCGAGTGTCCGGTTTCATCCGACCGTATACGCACGCGGGGCAAATCGAAATCCACGCCGCCAGGTCCCGGGCGGGTGGACGGAGGTCAGCCGAAGGTGTACGCCCCGGGCCGGGGGGCCCGCGTGATCCTGCGGTACACCGTCGTCGGCCGGGGCCAGTTGTTGGTCACCCTTCCGGCGGCGTTCTTGTACCAGCTGTGGCAGCCCGCCTCCCAGACGGTGCGGGCCATGGCCTGGTCGAGGGCCCGCCGCCAGGCGTCCATGGTGGCCGGACGCACCTCCATCGGCCCGCGCGCCGACAGCAGCGGCAGGCAGCCCATGATGTAGCGGACCTGCGACTCGATCATCAGGATGATCGAGTTGTGGCCGAGGTTGGTGTTCGGCCCGTACAGCAGGAAGAGGTTCGGGAAGTACGGCACGGCGATGCCCAGGTAGGCTTCGGTGGCGACGCCCATCATGCCGGAGTCGCGCCAGCGGCCGGGGCCGCCGAGGAACCGGTGGTCGTCGACGCCCA
>NZ_JBEZFH010000272.1:0-8750 GCF_040649355.1 Sphaerisporangium sp. NPDC049002
GGACCGGCGTATTAGTCTGAGAGGTAGCCAGGTCGCTGTTGGACGGTCCCGGTCAACGGCAGGCGTCGGCGTAGGAGAGCGTAGCCGGCGCGATGACGCGCCGGCCGTCCTGGCAGGCGGACCTGTCCGGGTCAGCGGACGTGTCCGGGTGAACGGATCAGTCCCGGCAAGCCGATCTGTCCGGGTAAGCGGATCAGACGGTCTCGACCGGCTTGGCGGTGCGCTCCAGCTCGTAGTAGAGGCCGGCGGGCACGCGCGCGTGAAGGATGGTGCCGCCCCCGGTGTGGTCGACCGAGAGCACCTCGCCCTCCTTGTGCGCCCGCGCGACCAGGTCGCCCCTGTCGTACGGCACGAGCAGGTGCACCTCGTGGTCGAGCCTCGGAAGCTCCCGCTCGATCGTGGCGAGCAGCTCGTCGATGCCGGCCCCGGTGCGAGCGGAGACGACCACGCTGTGCCGCTCGCGCGTCGCCAGCCTGGCCAGCGCCACCGGGTCGGCGGCGTCGGCCTTGTTGACCACCACGATCTCGGGGATGTCCCTGACGCCCTCGATGTCGGCCAGGACCTCCCGTACGGCGGCGATCTGCGACTCGGGGTCGGGATGCGAGCCGTCCACGACGTGCAGGATCAGGTCGGCGTCGCCGACCTCCTCCAGCGTGGACCGGAACGCCTCCACGAGCTGGTGCGGCAGGTGCCGTACGAACCCGACGGTGTCGGCGAGAGTGAACAGCCTGCCGTCGTTCGTGCGGGACTGCCGCACGGTCGGGTCGAGCGTGGCGAACAGCGCGTCCTCCACCAGGACCCCCGCCCCGGTGAGCCGGTTGAGCAGCGAGGACTTGCCGGCGTTGGTGTAGCCGGCGATCGCCACCGACGGCACCTCGCGCCGCGTCCTTCGCGACCGCATGGTCTCGCGGGCGACGGACATGCCGCCGATCTGCCTGCGCAGCTTGGCCATGCGCTCGCGGATGCGGCGCCGGTCGAGCTCGATCTTCGTCTCACCGGGGCCGCGGCCTCCGATGCCCACGCCGCCGGCGGCCCGGCCGCCGACCTGGCGGGAGAGGTTCCCACCCCAGCCGCGCAGCCGTGGCAGCAGGTAGCTGAGCTGGGCCAGCTCGACCTGGGCCTTGCCCTCGCGGCTCTTGGCGTGCTGGGCGAAGATGTCGAGGATGAGGGCCGTGCGGTCGATGACCTTGACCTTCACGACCTCCTCAAGCTGGCGAAGCTGGCCGGGGGTCAGCTCCCCGTCGCAGATCACGGTGTCGGCGCCGGTGGAGACCACGATGTCCCGCAGTTCCACAGCCTTGCCCGAACCGATGTAGGTGGCGGTGTCGGGACGCTGGCGGCGCTGGATGAGGCCCTCCAGGACCTCCGATCCGGCGGTCTCGGCGAGGAGCTTGAGCTCCTGAAGGGAGTTCTCCGCGTCGGTGACAGTGCCGCCGGTCCAGACCCCGACGAGGACCACCCGCTCCAGGCGGAGCTGCCGGTATTCGACCTCGGTGATGTCCTGGAGCTCTGTCGACAGCCCCGCGACCCGCCGGAGCGCCTGCCGCTCTTCGAGGTCGTAGTCGCCCGTGGCGTGATCTTCGTGGGACTCGTTGTACATATAAGTCTTCTCTGTGGCTATGGTGGCGCTCCTTGGCGCTCGTGGGCTCACCGCTTCGCACAGTTCAACACGGAGACCCCGTCGATGTCTTCCCCACGATGGTGCCACGACGACCATCCGGATTCACCTTGTTATCGCTCCGGGTCGCGCGCCTCAGATCTTGAGGACCTGGGCGTCGCCCGAACCGGTCCTCACGAAGATCTTCCGCGGGGAGGAGTCGTCGCTGGTGACGTCGACCTTCC
Source organism: Sphaerisporangium sp. NPDC049002 (assembly GCF_040649355.1). Classification (NCBI taxonomy): domain Bacteria; kingdom Bacillati; phylum Actinomycetota; class Actinomycetes; order Streptosporangiales; family Streptosporangiaceae; genus Sphaerisporangium; species Sphaerisporangium sp. NPDC049002. The sequence goes on from NZ_JBEZFH010000272.1 coordinate 1,843, forward strand.
GTTCACCCGAGCCCGTCCGCGTGGTCACGTGGTAGGCCCCCTGGGGCACGCGCACGATGCCCGTACCCGACCCGGTGCTCACGTGGACGTCGTCGGGGACGCCGGTGTAGCGCAGTTCGACGTCGCCCGAGCCGGTCTGCGCGACGGCCTTCTTGCCGGCCAGGCCGTTGGCGTCGATCGCGCCCGAGCCGGTCTTGGCGTCGACCTCTCCCGACAGGGTTCGCAGGGTGATGTCGCCCGAGCCCGCGTCCAGCTTGATCGCAAGGCCGCGGGGGACCTCGACCTCGTAGTCGACCCCGCATCCCCAGTCGGCTTCGCCGCACTTGTAGTCCAGCGTGAGGACGTCGTCCGAGACCGGGTGCCGTGTGGTGGGCTTGCCGGACTTCCAGTGCAGCGTCTCGGTCACGTGGACCCCGGGGCGGTCCGATCCGTTCACCACGATGTCTCCCGAGCCGCTCCGCACGCGGAGGATCGCCACCTTGCCGTCGAGGTCGTAGGACTTGGTCTCCTCCTTCGTGGGGGCGCCGATGTTCTGCAGGCCGCAGCCGGTCAGCAGGAGCGCCGAGCCGAGCACGGCTCCGGCGGCGACCACGCTTCTCCCTCTCCTGTCACCGGATCTTCCGAACCGGGCCATCCCCTTGCCATGAGGTACGGCCCGGCTTGAGGAGCCGGTCTCCGGGGAGGTAACGGCGGGGGGCGTCTGCTTCGTCATGGTCCAAGATTGCTCGCCGGCCGGGCTGGCGCCCATCAGGGAAGGCCCCGAGACGACCCTTGGGGATCCCTCAGTGGCACCGGACGTTGACCCCTGACTTGGGCATCGAGTAGCGTCGATTCCATAATTCAGAAGTATTTTTCCGCATAGTGGAAAAGAACGATGGAAAGGATGGCCATGGACGGCGTTGAGGTAACCGGTCCGCTGCTAGACCGTTTCGACGAGATCCTCACCCCCGAGGCCCTGAGCTTCGTGGCCACCCTGCAGCGGGAGTTCGACGACCGCCGGCTGGAGCTGCTCGACGCCCGGCAGGCCCGCCAGGCCGAGCTGTCCGCGGGCGGCACCCTCGACTTCCTTCCGGAGACCAAGGCCGTCCGCGAGGACGACTCGTGGCGGGTGGCCGAGCCCGCCCCCGGCCTGGTGGACCGCCGGGTCGAGATCACCGGCCCGGTCGACAGGAAGATGACCATCAACGCCCTCAACTCGGGGGCCAAGGTCTGGCTCGCCGACTTCGAGGACGCCAACTCCCCGCTCTGGGAGAACGTGGTCAACGGGCAGCTCAACCTGCGTGACGCGCTCGACCGCACGATCGACTTCGAGTCGGGCGGCAAGCGGTACGCGCTCAGGCCCGACGACGAGCTCGCGACCATCGTGGTCCGCCCCCGGGGCTGGCACCTGACCGAGAAGCACCTGGTCGTCGACGGCAGGCCGGTCTCCGCCTCGATCTTCGACTTCGCCCTTTACTTGTTCCACAGCGGGCAGCGGCAGATCGACAAGGGCCGGGGGCCGTACTTCTACCTGCCCAAGATGGAGTCGCACCTGGAGGCCCGTCTCTGGAACGACGTGTTCACCCGCGCGCAGGAGCTGCTCGGCATCCCCTACGGCACGATCAGGGCCACCGTCCTCATCGAGACCTACCCGGCCGCGTTCGAGATGGAGGAGATCCTCTACGAGCTGCGCGACCACTCGGCGGGGCTCAACGCCGGCCGCTGGGACTACCTCTTCAGCGTCATCAAGAAGTTCCGCACGCGGGGCCGGGAGTTCCTGCTCCCCGAGCGCAACGCCGTGACGATGACCGCCCCCTTCATGCGGGCCTACACCGAGCTGCTCGTGCGCAGCTGTCACCGGCGCGGCGCCCACGCGATCGGGGGCATGGCGGCGTTCATCCCCTCCCGCCGCGACCCCGAGGTCAACAAGGTCGCCCTGGAAAAGGTGCGGGCCGACAAGACCCGCGAGTCGGGCGACGGGTTCGACGGCTCGTGGGTGGCGCATCCCGACCTGGTGCCGATCTGCCGGGAGGTGTTCGACTCCGTCCTCGGCGACAGGCCGAACCAGCTCGACCGGCTCCGTGAGGACGTCTCGGTCTCGGCCGGCGACCTGCTCGCGGTGTCCAAGACGCCGGGCGGCATCACCGAGGCGGGCCTGCGCAACAACGTGGACGTGGCCCTGCGCTACCTGGCCGCCTGGATGGGCGGGAGCGGCGCCGTCGGCATCCACAACCTCATGGAGGACGCCGCCACGGCCGAGATCTCGCGCTCGCAGATCTGGCAGTGGATCCACAACGACATCGAGCTGGCCGACACCGGCGAGGTGGTGACCAGGGAGCTGGTGGAGCGGGTCATCTCCGAGGAGCTCGACAAGATCCGCGAGGAGCCCGGCCACGACGCGTCGCTGTACGGGCAGGCCGCGGAGCTGTTCAAGGAGGTCGCGCTCGACGACGACTTCGCCGACTTCCTCACCGTCCCGGCCTACGCACGCATGCCATGACCCCGGCCCTGGCCGAGCTGTCCGGCCACTTCGCGTCGATCCTCGGTCCCGCCGCGGTGATCACCGATCCGGTGCGGCTGCGCACGTACGAGTGCGACGGGCTGACCTACCATCGCGCGACGCCGGCCATCGTGGTTCTGCCGGAGACGACCGAGCAGGTGGCGGCGGTGGTCAGGGCATGCGACCGTACCGGCACGCCGTTCGTCGCGCGGGGCTCGGGCACCGGCCTGTCCGGCGGTGCCCTCCCGCGCAGCGACGGCGTGCTGATCGTCACCTCGCGCATGCGCCGGATCCTCGCGATCGACATCGAGAACCGGCGGGCCGTCGTGGAGCCTGGGGTGACCAACCTGGCGATCACGGAGGCCGCGCGCCCGTACGGCTACTACTACGCGCCCGATCCGTCGAGCCAGCAGGTCTGCTCGATCGGCGGCAACGTCGCCGAGAACTCCGGCGGGGCGCACTGCCTGAAGTACGGCTTCACGGTCAACCACGTGCTCGCGATCGAGCTGGTCACCCCCGACGGCGAGATCGTCGAGCTCGACGCCATGGACCCGGGGTACGACCTGCTCGGCGCCTTCATCGGCTCGGAGGGCACCCTCGGCATCGCCACCAAGATCACCGTACGGCTGTCGCGCGCACCCGAAGCGGTGACCACGCTGCTCGCGGCGTTCACCGACGTCGAGTCCGGCGGGCAGGCGGTGTCGGCGATCATCGGCGCGGGCATCGTCCCGGCGGCGATCGAGATGATGGACGCGCTGGCCATCGAGGCCGCCGAGGCGGCGGTGCGCTGCGGCTACCCGGCCGGGGCGGGGGCCGTGCTGATCGTGGAGCTGGACGGGCCGGGCGCGGAGGTCGCCCACCAGTTCGCGCGGGTCGACCGCATCTGCCGGGAGAGCGGGGCCTTCGAGCTGCGGGTCGCCGACGACCCGGCCGAACGGGCGGCGATCTGGAAGGGACGCAGGTCGGCGTTCGCGGCGGTCGGCCGCATCAGCCCCGCCTACCTGGTGCAGGACGGGGTCGTGCCGAGGACGGCCCTGCCGGGCGTCCTCGCGGGCATCGAGGAGCTGTCCGCCCGGTACGGCATCCGCGTGGCCAACGTCTTCCACGCAGGGGACGGCAACCTGCACCCCCTCGTGCTGTTCGACGACGCCGAGGAGGGGGCGGGAGAGCGCGCCGAGCGGGTGTCCAGCGAGATTCTCGACCTGTGCATCTCGCACGGCGGGTCGATCACCGGGGAACATGGGGTCGGAGTCGACAAGTCTCGCTATATGCCGAAAATGTTCACGCCGGAGGATCTGGACACCATGCAGCTCGTGCGGTGCGCCTTCGACCCCAAGGGCCTGTCCAACCCCGGCAAGATCTTCCCCACGCCCCGGCTGTGCGGCGAGGCCCCCGGGGTGCGCAAGGGCGTGCATCCCCTCGTGGCCTCCGGAGAGGCGGAACTGTTCTGATGCCCGCTCCCCCTTCCCCGTCCCGGCCCCGCCGTCGAGCGGCGTCTCCGGGAGAGTGCTTCAATGAGCGCCGGTGACGCCCTCGCGGCCGGCGGTGTGACGATCCGGGAGGCCGGACCTGACGACGAGGTCGCCGGGATCGCGCCCCGCTGGGTCGCGCTGCCCGAGTCGACCGAGGAGGTCGCCGCCGTGATGCGGGTCGCGGCCGAGCACGATCTCGCCGTGGTGCCGGTCGGCGGCGGCACCAAGCTGCACTGGGGCCCCGCGCCCGAACGCTGCGACCTGCTGGTGGACACCTGCTGCCTGAACCAGGTCCTGGAGCACGTCGCCGGTGATCTGGTCGTACGGGTGCAGGCCGGGGTGACGGCCGAGGCGCTCGCCGAAGCCCTCGCCGGCGCCGGGCAGCAGCTCGCCCTGGACATCCCGGTCGAGGGGGCGACCATCGGCGGCACGCTCGCCACCGCCACCGCCGGTCCCCGCCGCCTGCGGTACGGCACGGCGCGCGACCTGCTCATCGGGATCACGGTCGTGCTCGCCGACGGCACGATCGCCCATTCGGGCGGCAAGGTCGTCAAGAACGTCGCGGGCTACGACCTCGGCAAGCTGTTCACCGGCTCCCAGGGCACGCTCGGTGTGATCACGGAGGCGACCTTCCGCCTCCACCCGCTGCCGGCCTCCCGTGCCTGGGTCACCGCGACCGTCCAGGATCCGCGAGACCTGCCCGGCCTCACCGCCATCGCGGGCTCGCAGCTCGAACCGAGCGCGCTGGAGATCGACTGGCCGGGCGTCCACGCTCCCGTGACGGTCGCGGCGCTCGTCGAGGGCGTGGCGGCCGAGGAGCGGGCGAAGGCCGCCGGCGAGCTCATGGGACCGTCCGCGCTGATCGCCTCCGAGCCCCCGGTCTGGTGGGGGCTCCTGCCCGGCGAGGAGTTCCTGCTGGAGCTGCGTGTCCCGCCCGGCGCGGCCGTACGGGCGCTGGCCGCCGTGACGCGCGCGGCCGAGGAGGCCGGGGACGTCCCCGTCCTGGTCCGGGGGGCGGTCGCCTCGTCCGTACTGCACCTGGCGCTCCCGCCGGACACCACCGCACCGGCCGCCGAGATCTTCGTGACGTCCCTGCGTTCCGGCGTGGCCGCGGACGGCGGGAGACTGGTGGTGTGGACCGCGCCCCCGGAGGTCGCGTCACGGCTCGACCGCTGGGGGCCCACCGGGGCGGTCACGCTGATGCGGCGGGTGAAGGAGCGCTTCGACCCCGAGGGGCGCATGTCACCCGGACGGCTCATCGGCGGCCCGCCGCCGGCCGCGAGCCACGGCGCGTGAGGAGCGAACGGCCATGGACCCCGAGCTGATCAAGGACTGCGTACACTGCGGCTTCTGCCTGCCCGCCTGCCCCACCTACGTCCTGTGGGGCGAGGAGATGGACTCCCCCCGCGGGCGGATCCACCTGATGAAGCAGCACGTCGAGGGCACCCCGCTGACCCCCGAGATGGCCGGTCACTTCGACGCCTGCCTGGGCTGCATGGCCTGCGTCACCGCGTGCCCCTCGGGCGTGCGCTACGACCTGCTGATCGAGTCGACGCGGGCCGAGGTCGAGCGGGTCCACCGGCGCCCGAAGGCCGACCGCGCCTTCCGCGCCCTGGTGTTCGGGCTGTTCCCCTACCCTCGGCGGCTGCGGGCGCTCCGCCTGCCGCTCCGGATAGGTGAGCGGCTCACGCCGCGCGTGCGTCCCCTGCTCGAACGGCTCGATCCGCGTCTCGCCGCCATGGCCGAGCTGGCTCCCCCGGTCCCCCGCCGGGTACGCCTCCCGCACCGGGTACGGGCGCGGGGCGAGCGGCGGGCGGTCGTCGGGATGCTGACCGGATGCGTGCAAGGGGAGTTCTTCCCCAAGGTCAACGCGGCCACGGCCCGCGTGCTGGCGATGGAGGGGTGCGACGTGGTCATCCCTCCGGGGCAGGGCTGCTGTGGCGCGCTTTCCGTGCATTCGGGGCGTAAGGACGAGGCGGTGCGGTTCGCCCGCAGGACGATCGCGACGTTCGAGCGCGCGGGCGTGGACACGGTGGTCGTCAACGCGGCCGGATGCGGGTCGAGCACCAAGGAGTACGCCGAACTGCTCGCCGGTGACCCCGCCTGGGAGGCCAGGGCGCGGGCACTCCGCTTCGTTGACTTCGCGGAGTTCCTGGCCGAGCTGGGACCCTCGGCCGAGCGCCATCCGCTGCCGATCACGGTCGCCTACCATGACGCGTGCCATCTGGCCCACGCGCAGGGCATCCGCTCCGAGCCCCGTGCCCTGCTGGCGAGCGTGCCCGGCCTGCGGCTCAGGGAGGTCCCGGACGCGTCGATGTGCTGCGGCTCCGCGGGCACGTACAACCTGTTCCAGCCGGAGGCCGCCCGCGACCTCGGCGACCGCAAGGCCGAGCAGGTGCTGAGCGTCGGAGCGGACCTGCTGGTCTCCGCCAATCCCGGGTGCACGATGCAGATCGCCTCGGCCGCGCGAAGGCGGGGCGAGGACATCCGTGTCGCCCACACCGCCGAGGTCCTCGACGCCTCCCTGCGCGGCCTCTCCCCCGCCTCCATCGGACGTTCACCGCACCGCGCAGGCGCCTCGGCCGCCGGGGAGCGGGCCCGATGAGCGGACCGGATGAGCACGGTCCAGAGCGTCGCCGGGGAGCGGGCCCGATGAGCACGGTGCAGAGCGTCGACCGGGCGCTGGACGTGCTGGAGGCGCTGGCCGACCAGGGTGGCGAGGCGGGCCTGTCCGAGATCGCCGCCCGCACGGGCCTGCCGTACGGCACGATCCACCGGCTGCTGCGCTCGCTGCTGGCCCGGGGGTACGTCCGGCAGGAGTCCGACCGCCGCTACGCCCTGGGCAGTGCCCTGGTGCGGCGCGGGGGGGGCGGGGCGCGGGGCGGGGGGGGGGGGGGGGAGGCGGCCCGGGGCGCGAGGGGCGCGCTGTCGGGCGGGACCGGGGCCCGCCCCCGCCG
>NZ_JBEZFH010000273.1:0-275 GCF_040649355.1 Sphaerisporangium sp. NPDC049002
GCGGCGGTCCAGGTGGCCAGCGCGGCGACCGCGACGGAGGCCATCCGCGCCCGCCGCATCCACGCGGCCGTCTCACGACCGGCGGCGACCGAGGCGCTCAGCGAGGCGGTGAGCGTCTCCGCCACGTGCTGTGCGCTTGGCCGATCGCCGGGCTCCTGGGCGAGGCAGCTCCTGCACAGCTCGGCCACCTCGGGCGGCAGGCCCGGCACCCCGCTCGGCGCCGGGGGAGGGCCGATGCGGCGGGCCGTCTCCAGCGCCTCCCAGGTGGTCTCCGG
>NZ_JBEZFH010000273.1:285-8483 GCF_040649355.1 Sphaerisporangium sp. NPDC049002
TCGTCAACTCCAAGGTGTCGGCCAACAAGGACCTGCTCCCGCTGCTCGACAAGGTCGTGCAGGCCGGCAAGGATAGGGGTGAGCGGCGGTGAGCATCTCGTAGAGGAGCACGCCGAGCGCGTACACGTCGACCGCGGGGTGCACGCTGGCGCAGGTCAGGCGCTCCGGCGCCACGTACGGCGGGGTGCCGAAGTCGGCCAGCCGCTTGTCGACCTGCTCGCCCACGAACGCCGCTATCCCGAAGTCGAGCAGCTTGGCGCCCTCGGGCGTGAGCAGGACGTTCTCGGCCGTGACGTCGCGGTGGACGATGCCGCGCTGGTGGGCGGCCGAGAGCACCAGCGCCACCCTGGCGCCAATGACCGCGGCCTCCCGCCAGGGCAGCGGGCCTTCGGTGATCCTCTCCGACAGCGGCCGGCCGTCCAGCAGGCGCATCACGACGTACGCGGCGAGCCGGCCGCGCGCGGTGACCGTCTCGCCGTAGTCGTACACCTCGATCGCGTCCGGATGGATCAGGCGGGCGGTCGCCCGCGCCTCCCTCCGGATGAGGTCGCGACCACCGTGGTCGCCTCCGACGCTGCCGTCCAGCACCTTGATCGCGACGGTACGGTGAAGCGACTGGTCGAACGCCCGCCAGATGGCGGACATCCCCCCCGACGCGATCTGCTCGACGAGCCGGTATCTGCGCGTGAGCACATCACCTTCCCGCATGCCTCCCGAATCAAGTTGATTCACGGACCACCAGCTCCGTGGGCAGAATCGGGTTGCCGTGCGGGACCTCGTCTTCGGAGGTGATCGACATGAGCAGCATCCTGGCCGCGAGCACCGCGAGCTCCTCGACCGGCTGGCGGACGGTGGTCAGCGTCGGAGAGGTGTGCCTGGCGAGCGGGGCGTCGTCGAACCCGACCACGGCCACGTCGTCGGGCACCCGGCGTCCCGCCCGCCGCAGCGCCTGCATCGCCCCCGCCGCCATCGGATCGGAGGCGGCGAAGACCGCGTCGAGGTGCGGCGAGCGCTGCAGGAGCCACTGCATGGCGTGCGCGCCCGACGCGTGGGTGAAGTCGCCGTACGCCACGGGGACGTCGCTCATCCCCGCCGCGTTGAGCGTCTTGAGGAAGCCGTCGAGGCGATCTCGCGCGCCGGGCAGCGTGGGCGGCCCCGCGATGACCGTGATCGCCCGCCGGTTGGTCAGCAGAAGGTGCTCGGCCGCCTGGCGGGCTCCGTCGAAGTTGTCCATGTCGACGAAGGGCAGATCGATGCCGTCCGGAGGGCGCCCGGCGCTCCGAACGGCGATCCCCGAGGCGGCCAGGGTGACCGCGAGGGGATGTCGTTCCCTGGCGCCCGCGAGCAGGACCCCGTCGAAGGATCCCGTCACGAGCGGGGGCGCGGCGATCGTCGAGGTCGCCGGTGTGGCGGTCATGACGACGAAGGGCACCCCGTAGCTGGTGAAGACCTCGTCCGCGGCGGACAGCAGTCGTGCGTAGAACGGTTCGGAGAACATGCGCTGGGTGTGCTCGCAGATCACCGCCGCGACAAGCTGATCTGACCGCCGGGCCGAAGTCCCGCGGGGCGCGCGGTGCCGCACGTAACCCAGACGTGACATCGCGTCATGGACCTGGCGGCGGGTGGAGGTGCTCACGCGGACGGATCCGGTGAGAACACGTGAGGCCGTGGCGGGGGAGACCCCTGCTTCGGCTGCTACCTGGGCAAGCGTGGGCTGGTCAGCCATCCGGCTTCCTCCGCTTTCAAGGTATATCGCGAAGGCGTGGGAGCGCTCCCATTACAATAACAGTGTTTCTTGCGTGTCAACAGATGTTTCCGATAAATGTTCCACGCCGATCTGGAGGCGATGTTACGGACATATTCCAGTCGAAGAAAGGTCCCAGTCAGAGTTTCCTGGTGAAGTGGGGGGACGCCGGGACCGGAGGCGCCGCGACGGGCGCGAGTGGCACACCCCGGCCTGCCTGCTCAACTCCGCGGGGCGGGGTGAGGCGACCGGCGGAGGCCGGTCGCCCGCGTTACCGGGATGTTACCCGGGGTCTCGTGTGGGACCGGTCGTTCTGACCGGCCCCTGGCTGGGTGATATGCCCACTCTGGGCATATTTATCGCCTTTAGTGGTTATTTAGCCGTTTTATGACGTATGTACGGGCTTGGTCATGCCGTACGCGTCGGCGATGAGCTCGTACGAGCGCAGCCGCGCCTCGCCCCCGTGGACCCCGGTGGTGATCATCAGCTCGTCCGCGCCCGTACGCTCGCGCAGCGCCGAAAGACCCGCGCGCACGGTGGCCGGGTCGCCGTAGACGACGTTCGCCAGCCAGTCGCGGACGAACTGCTCCTCGACGGGGCTGTAGGGGTACGCCTCGGCCTCCTCCGGCGTGGGAAGCGGAGCGGGCCGGCCGCGCCGCAGCCGCAGCATGCCGAGCGCGCCCGTGCGTGCCCTGCGAAGCGCCTCATCGGGCGTGTCCGACGCCACCGCGCTGACGCCGATCATCGCGTACGGCCTGTCGAGCACCGCGGACGGCGTGAAGGCCGAGCGGTAGATCTCCAGCGCGGGCAACGTGTTGGCCGCACTGAAGTGGTGAGCGAAGGCGAACGGCAGCCCGAGCAGCCCGGCGAGCTGGGCGCTGAAGCCGCTGGAGCCGAGCAGCCAGATCGGGGGGCGCCCGGAGCCGGGGGCGCTCGCCTCGCCAGGGACGGCCCGGATGCGCTCGTACTGGTGCCCGGCCGGGTAGTTGTCGTCCAGGAAGGCGATGAGCTCGGCGAGCTGCAGGGGGAAGTCGTCGGCGTCCGGGGTGGCCGTGCGGCGCAGCGCGCGGGCGGTCGCCTGGTCGGTGCCGGGCGCGCGGCCGAGGCCGAGGTCGAAGCGTCCGGGGTGGAGGGCGTGCAGGGTGCCGAACTGCTCGGCGATGATGAGGGGAGCGTGGTTCGGCAGCATGACGCCGCCCGAGCCGAGGCGGATGTCGCGGGTGTTCGCGCCGAGATGGGCGAGGAGCACGGCGGGGGAGGAGCTGGCGACGCTCGGCATCCCGTGGTGCTCGGCCACCCAGAACCGGTGGTATCCCCAGTCCTCGGCCCGCCGCGCGAGCTCGGTCGTCGTCCTCAGGGCGTCTGTGGGAGTGTCGCCATGGCCCACGGTGGCCAGATCGAGGATGGAGAGCGGGACGCTCGACTCACCACGGGCGACACCACGGATCAGATCACTCACAACCCAAAACAACCCAGGCTGAACAGGGGCTATTCCTGCCTCTTCCCACCTGTTCTCAGCCGGGTACGGCCACCCGCGGCGGCCGCACCCGGGAGAGACGGTGAGGCGAGGAAGATCTGGTCCGGGCCCGCGCCGTCCGGAGGCGGGCCGTCCGGGCCCGCGCCGACCGGGGGGTCAGGCCGGGGGCCGGTCGTTGGCCGGCACCGGGCTGAGCTCGGCGGTGCAGAACGCGCAGCGGCGGGCGTCGATCGGGATGTCGCTCAGGCACTCGGGGCACCGCTTCTCGGCCGACTGCTTGTCGCGGTCGAAGAAGCCGATCAGCCGGGTCATCGGCATGACGACCAGCCAGTAGATCACCGCGGCGATGATGAGGAAGGTCAGCAGGTGGTTGACGAAGTCGCCGTACTTGAACTCCGAGCCGTTGAGCGTGAAGGAGTACTTCGAGAAGTCAGGCTGTCTGCCGCCCGTGACGGCGCCGATCAGCGGTGTCACCAGGTCGGTCACCAGTGCCTGGACCAGCCCGCTGAATGTGGCGCCGACGACGACCGCGACGGCGAGCTCCACCAGATTGCCGCGCATCAAGAACTTCTTGAATCCGCCCATCTGTGTATCCTCCGGGGAAATCCTTCAGGGGGAAGGTCTCGGGCTACCGTACGTTCTTCCGCAAACGCGGCCAACGTAGCAGAGGTATGGGGCTTAGCGCCTGTCGGCCCCGAGCCGTTCGAGGTCGAACCGCCGTTCCTGGATGTCCGCGATGCTCAGCCTGAAGGAAAGCCGGCGGTATGGGCCGGGGGTTCGGTGTGAAGGACCGGCCAAGACCACCGCGATGCGCGAAGCCACGAAACGATCACTCGCCGGACTGTGGTGCACTCCGTGAGATTACAGAGGATAGGGCGCCGTGTTCCTGACTCATGCACCTTTTCGCTGATGACGCCCGATTCAATCGTGTTGGTGAGCTAGCCTGTGACCAACTTGATGGAAGAGTGCATTCTTCTATTGGATACGCACCCGCAAGAGGCTGACAGGTCACTCCTTACATGGTTTCGCCTGTACGGCCGGGAGCCGGAGCCGAGGGGCGTAGTTGAAATTTCGAAGGACACTTCAGGGCCTGCTGATACTGGTCATCTCCATGGCTGGTTTCTTCGTGGTGGTCGCCTCCCCTGTGATCATCGATGAGTTCAGTTCTCCGGAGAGGATCGGAGTATTGGATTGGGTGCGGTTAAGTAATATTGGACAGACCTATGGTGCGGTCGCCGCCATATTCTCTGCCCTTGCCCTTATCGCCGTCACGGTGTCACTCGTGATACAGGCCGGCGAGGCCAAGTCAAACAGGCTGCAGGCCGTGCGAGGTCATCACTCAGACTTGCTGAGGATGGCCATCGATGATCCAGCGTTGTATATGCCTTTCCTGGGCCTTCCCGATGAAATGGAGGCGGACATCGCTCGGCGGCACGTCTACGCGGTCCTGCAGATGAATTACTTTCGGATGGCATACGAGTCGCGCATCGTTTCTGAAGGGTCGCTACGAGGAGAGCTTCTCGCCGAGGCATTTCAGGTCCCGTTCATGCGGGACTGGTGGCGGGGCGCTCGTTCGGCGTGGAAGCTGGGTACCAGAGGGACGATCAGGCAACGGAGGTTCTTCAAGATCGTGGACGGTGAGTACGCGAAAGCGCTCGCGTCGACCGTGAAGGCGTCCCAGGATGTCCAGCCAGGTGAGCTGGGCGTTGACGCCGAACCGGCCACTCTGTTCCGCCGTAGCGTCTATAGGGGAATTCTCTGGACGGTTATGCTGAGCGGTGTCGTGTATATCCTCAAGAAGCTGGCCAATGATTCTACGGAAAAGAGCCGAGATGGGATGCGATGACCATCTCGGCTCTTTGTCTAATCGGATCTTACTGCTCGACGAGACGTTGCATATCAAACTCGCCGTTCTTCGCGCCGTTGATGAAAGCCTGCCATTCGCTTTCGGTATAGAGAAGCACAGGGCTGCAAGGGTCCTTCGAGTCTCGAACGGCGACCATCCCGTCCGTAACTGCGATGGCCACGCAGTTCGAGGTGTTGCAATCCCTGGCTACACGCCATGCGAGGTCAGTGTACCTCGTGGTCGGCGAGAACCTCATTGATTCTCCTGATGGCTGGTTGACTTGATAGGGGCACCTCAGACTGGTACCCATATCCGGCATTATGCCATCAAGTGAGTGTACGAACGTGAGCGCCATGCCGCTTGATCACGGCGCGTACTTCTGGTTGACTTCTGCGATCAGCGCCATGGAACCCTCTGGATCGAGGCTCACCGCCATAAGGCGTTCGACCGCCTCTCTGAACATGGCGAGATCGGTGGGCCTGTCAAAATATTGAAGCTGGGTCAGGGCTTCCGTGTATACGATGTCCGGTACTCCAGGATCGAACATCTCCAATATGGTGAACGCACTGTTGAACCCAATGTGCGCCCCGACGCTGAATGGGATGACCCTGGTGGTGATGTGGGTTGGCCGGGCAATCGCGACGAGGTGCTCCAGCTGGCCGTACATCACCTCCCTGCCGCCGATCGAGCGATGAAGAACTGACTCGTCGAGAAGAACGGAATAAGTGGGAGCGTGTTCTTGATGAAGAACTTCCTGCCGTTTCATGCGGGCACCTACGCGCTCCACGAGCACTTTTTCTTCGATACCCGGGAGGACACCCCGGATGATCGCGCTCGCGTAATCCGGCGTCTGTAGCAGGCCGGGTACGGCGCACGTGTCGTAGCTCGTGATCGATGAGGCCTCTGCCTCCAAGCCGATGTAGAGGCGAAACTCATGCTCGTCGTATGTCTGCCACCAGCCTGGCTGGCGCGCCTCTCTGGCCATGGCCATGAGGGCGTCGACCTCCGTCTGATCCGTGCCATAGATATGGCACAGGTCTCTCACGTCGCGGGGGATCACCCCTCGCCGCGCGGTCTCGATCCTGCTGATCTTAGCGGGTGAGCACTCGAGCCTCTGGGCCACTTCCTCAATACTGAGTCCCGTGTCCTGGCGAAGCCGCCGGAGCTGGGTGGCGAGCTGGCGACGCCGTAGGGTCGGATTCGCCCCGGCCATCGACGCTCACCTCTTCCTGATGCGGCCGTCGCCGCGTGCTCCCGAGTTCGCCCAGGCAGCTCCCATTGCTAACAGCTAACACTATTCGCCTGTGGTGGACGCCGAAGGTATCCGCCGACGACACTTTCCTGTGGCAATTGCCATTGGCGGTTGCTCTTGGCACGAACCAGGGTAAAGAGATGGGTAGCCCCTAACGCAGCAGATGCCTCCCCTGTGAAGTCGTCATCGTGGGGTGGCGCCCCCTGCGGGACGGGGTGGTCGCGCGGCGAGCCGCGCGGCCGGTTCGGAGCCGACTCAAGGCTGGACCGGTGGTTGGGGCATCGGTCCTGCTCGGAACACCCGCGCAACCCGGACGAGAGGACGATCCTCTATGAATGTCAGCCCCACCGGGATCGCAGTCAACCTTTGGACCCTCATACGCGAGCAGGCGATGGCCCGCCACTGGGAGCTCAGCGACGCCGTCTTCGCTGAGATCGACGGGTTCGCGTGGGTGCAGGGCTGGGCGATCATCCGGTACCGGACCAGGCACACCTATCGCGACCCCCGGTTCGACCGGGTGGTCGTCTGCTGCACCTGCGGGGGAGACGGCAGGGGGGCCGGCGGCCGCACGTGCCGCACCTGCAAGGGCGACGGCCTGCTCAACTTCTTCGAGCCCCCGGCCGCCAGGAAGAGCGCCTGAGCCGCCCAGGTCGCCAGAAGCGCCTGAGCCGCCCCGGTCGCCCGACCGGCAGCGCCTCGCCCTTTGAGAGGGCATTCCATCGCATCGGGTGGACCGTGCCAGCTTCGCCGTATGCGAACCGGTTGGCACTGGCTACTATCGGGCCGTACGCCCGGGGCATCCAAGGGAGCTGCGTGGAGTTTCGCCTGCTTGGTCCTGTCTGCGTGCTCGCCGACGGCGAGAGCGCCCTGGACCTCGGACCGCACCAGCAACAGGCCGTGCTGGCCATGTGCATGCTGGCCTCACCTCGCCCGATGAGCCCTTCGAGGATCATCGAAGCGCTCTGGGAGGACGAGCCGCCGGCGGGCGCGCTCAACACCGTGCAGGCCTACGTCTCCAAGCTCCGCCGCATCCTGGAACCCGGACGCGTCCGGGCGGTGGCCCCCCGCGTCCTTGTGAGCAAGCTCGGCGGCTACGCCCTGGTCATTCCCGCCGAGAGCCTCGACCTCACGCGGGCCAGGACGCACGCGGCACAGGGGGCGCGGCTGCTCCGCCTGGGCGACCTGTCCGGGGCTAGGGACGAGCTGCGCCGCGCGCTCGCCGAGTGGCGGGGCGATCCCCTGTCGGGCTTCGAGGAGGACTCCTGGGCGCGTGAGGAGATCTCCCACCTCGGCGAGCTGAGGCTGGCGCTGGTGGAGGACACCGCGGAGGCCGAGCTCGGCCTCGGCATCGGGGCCGGGATGGTGCCCGAGCTGACCAGGCTCCTCGCCGCGCTTCCCCTGCGCGAGCGCCTGCGCCGCCTGCGAGCCCACGCGCTCTACCAGGCAGGACGGCAGGCCGACGCCCTCGCCACGCTCGCCGAGGGGCGGCGGCTGCTGGTCGAGGAGCTGGGTCTGGACCCCGATCCGAGCTCGCGCGAGCTGGAGAGGGCGATCCTGTCCCAGGACCCCTCGCTCATCCCTCGCGGCACGGTCACCGCCGCGCCCGCAGCCCCCGCAGCCCCCGCCGCGCCCGCGGCCCCCGTGCCCGAGGCGCCGCCACTGGTCGGCAGGGGGCGGGAGTCCGCACTGCTGTCGGAGGCCGTCGCCGCGGCGGACCACAGGGTCGTGCTGATCGCGGGAGAGCCGGGGATCGGCAAGACGAGCCTCGCCGAGGAGGCCGCGCGGGCCGCCCGTGGTCGCGAACATCGCCGCGAACGCCACGAGCAGGATCGGCATCAGCAGTTCTGGACGCTGCCACACGTACCGCAGGCCCTCGCGC
>NZ_JBEZFH010000274.1:0-8434 GCF_040649355.1 Sphaerisporangium sp. NPDC049002
CGCGCCTTGGCGGTCGTCTTGATCGAACGGGTACCCAGCATCGCGGCACGCTGATCAGCGCCCACGCGATCGACGCCGGGAAGACCATGCAGAAATGCTCGCAGGGCCGCGTTCGATGACGCGATCTCCGCGAGCGAAGTCGTCAGTGTTGACACCTCACCAGCATCGCCGACCAGCGTGATTGTGCCAAACCGGGCCATCAGCCGAGAGGACGAACGACATTTCAGCAAATGTCGCCCACAGCCACCGCCCGGTCCGGCGCCGGGAGGTGGCTCATCAGGTGAATCGCGGAATCACCAGGCCACGGGCAGGGACTCCACGCCGTAGACGACCGAGAACGACCGGAAGGGGACCTCCTCGACCGGCACGGCCAGCCGCAGCCCGGGGAACCGGCGGAGAAGCGCGGGGAAGGCGATGCGCAGCTCCATGCGGGCCAGGGGCGCCCCCAGGCAGTGGTGGATGCCGTGCCCGAAGGCGAGGTGGGGACCCGCGTCACGGGACGGGTCGAACCGGTCGAGGTCGTCCCCGAGCGAAGGATCGCGGTTGGCCGCGGGGATGGAGAGGATCAGCGTCTCACCCGCTTTGATCACCTGGCCGGACAGCACGACGTCTTCCTTGGCGGTGCGCGGGACCACGGTGTGCACGATCGACAGGTAGCGCAGCAGTTCCTCCACCATCGGGTCGACGTCGTCGCCGTCGCGCATCGCGGCGAGCCGGTCAGGGTCGAGGAGCAGCAGCAGGGTGCCGAGACCGAGCATGTTGGAGGTGGTCTCGTGGCCGGCGAGCAGCAGCAGGTCGGCGACCCCGACCAGCTCGGCGTCGTCGATCGCGTCGCCGTGCTCGCGCACCAGCATGCCGATCATGTCGTCGCCGGGGTTCGCCCGCTGCCGCTTCACAAGCTCACCCATGTACGCCTGGGACTCCGCCAGGGCGGCGGCCCTGGCCTCAAGGTCGAGGAAGACGTTCAATCGGGCGTTGCTGCGGCGCTGGAAGCCCTCACGGTCGGCGTACGGCACGCCGAGCAGCTCGCAGATCACCAGCGAGGGGATGGGCAGCGCGAACGACTTCACGAGGTCGCTCGGGGAGCCGGCGTCCTCCATCGCCTGGAGGTGCTCGGCCACGATGGCCTCGATGCGCGGCTCCAGCCTGCGCATGCGCCGCATGGTGAACTCGGGCGTGAGAAGGCGGCGCAACCTGGTGTGGTCGGGCGGGTCGTAGCCGATGAGCACCCCCGAGACCACCCGCGGGGTCTCCGGGATGTTCCCGTCGGCGTCCGCCGCGGGCAGGCCGAAGGGGGCCCGCATCCTGTTGCTGAACCGCGTGGCGTCTCCCAGCACCTCGCGCACGTCTTCGTACCGTGTGAGCAGCCAGGCGCTGCGGCCGAAGAGCTCGACGCGACTGACCGGCTCGTCGGCACGCAGCCGGGCCAGCTCGGGAACGGGATCGAAGCGGTCTCGCCTGATGTGGGTCGGCGCGAGCGGAGTCTCGGTCATCGACCGGTTCCTTCCGGTGAGAGTGGGTGCTGGCAGCCAAGCCTTAACGCGTATTTCACTCTGGGTAACCGCGACCATGACTCTACCACAAGTGATAGTTGACTATCACCTGTTAGGCTCTCGAAGATGAGCACCAGCCGGCCGCCTCTCCGAGCCGACGCGGCGCGCAACGCCGAGCGGCTCGTGCGCGCGGCCCGCAGTGCCTTCGCCGAGTCGGGCATCGACGTCCCGCTCGACGAGGTGGCCAGGCGGGCAGGGGTGGGCGTCGCCACCCTCTACCGGCGCTTTCCCAGCAAGGAGGAGCTCATCCAGGCCGTGCTGGAGTCCTGCTACGCCGAGCGGGTCGAGCCCGCGATCACCAGGGCCCTCGCCGACGAGGATCCCTGGCGCGGCATGGTGACCGTGCTGGAGGCCGCCCTCGCGTTGGCGGCCGAGGAGTTCGGCATCCTCCAGGCCGCCCGAGACCCGGCGGCCCTCACCTCCGGCCTGGAGTCCCGGTTCTTCGCCGCCCTCGCCGCCCTGGTCGAGCGCGCTCAGCAAGCCGGGCTCGTACGGGCCGACCTGCACCGCGACGACCTGCCCCGGCTGGTGTTCATGCTGGTCTCCACGTTGAGGACGGCGGAACGGCCCGCCGCCGGCTGGCGGCGCTACCTGTCCCTGTTGCTCGACGCGCTGCGCCCGGCCGCGGCCCATCCCCTGCCCCCCGACACCGGCCTGAGGCGGCGGACCGGCCCGTCTAGGGCACAATGCGGGGGTCCTGGGCGGTCCTAGGCCGAAGGGGGCTCAGGAGATAAGGCATCCGCCCGATGTGGGAGTGACCGCCTTAGCCGGATTCTTGAGGTATCAGCGGAACTACCTCAAGGAGACACCCGAATGGGTCCCGAGATTCACTACCAGCTCATCGTCAACCGAGTGGCGGAACTGCGGGAAGAGGCCAGCGACCACCGCCGGGCCCGCCAGGCCACGCAGGGAAGGAAGAGCCCGGAGCGCGGCTCGCAGCGTCGCCTGCGTGCGGCCTTCGGCAAGCTCCGTATCTCGTGACCGCCCTGATCCGGGCTCTTCGCGCCCCCCGCCGCCACCGTGGGACGGACCGCGCGAACCCCTGGAGCCCGGGACGACCCGAGTCCTGGCGGGCGACTCCCCGGATCACCCCGGGGAGCGCCCAGGCCGGGCCGGGGAGTCCGGAGCCCGCCCACCTCGGGCGCGAGAGAACCCGGGTGGTGATGCCCGGCCGGAACCTCCCTCCCGGCCGGGCACCTCAGCCCCCCTGACCGGACCGCCTGCCGCGGGCCACACAGGCCGCCAGGACCGTATAACGCCTGCCCAGGGCCCCTGTCGCTCCTGCCGAGCGGGCCTCACAGTCCACTTGAGCCAACGGATAAACAAGGCGAACGCTGCCATAGGGCGTGACATGCTTGCAGACATGGTGGGTCGGATGGTGAGTCCCGTTTTCGTGGGGCGGGAAGCCGAGCTGGGAACACTTTCCGAGGCTTTCGAGCAGGCACGCAAACAGGCCGCGGCCGCCGTGCTGCTCGGAGGCGAGGCCGGTGGCGGCAAGACCCGCCTGGTCACCCGGTTCGCCGAGGATGCCGCTTGTACGGGGGCGCACGTCCTCGTCGGCGGGTGCGTGGAGCTCTCCACCGAAGGCCTCGCCTACGCGCCCTTCACCGCCGCCCTCCGCCAGCTCGTCAAGGAGATGGGCGCCACGGAGGTCGCCGCGCTGCTCCCCGACGGCGCCGCCCGCGATCTCGCGCGACTGCTGCCCGAGTTCGGCGAGCCGAGCGGCGACAAGGAGACCGAGACGGGCAGGGCCCGTCTCTTCGAGCAGTTCCTCACCCTCCTCGAACGCCTCGCCGAGCGTCAATCGGTGATCCTCGTCATCGAGGACATCCACTGGGCCGACCGCTCCAGCCGTGACCTGATCGCCTTCCTCAGCCGGAACCTCAGGACCGCCCCGGTCCTCATGATCATGACTTACCGCTCCGACGAGCTGCACCGCCAGCACCCCCTGCGCCCGGTGCTCGCCGAGCTCAGCCGGCTCGAAGGCGTCGTACGGCTCGACCTGCCCCGGCTCAGCGAGAGCGAGGTCGCCGCGCAGATCGCCGGGATAAAGGGAGACGTCCCCGAGTTCGCCCTGGTGAAGAAGGTCTACCAGCGGAGCGAGGGCATCCCGCTGTTCGTCGAGGCGCTGATGGAGCGTGAAGACGACTGCAGTGTCCCCGAGTCCCTCCAGGATCTGATCATCGGCTCGGTCGAGCGGCTGCCCGAGGAGACCCAGCGGGTGCTCCGCATCGCGGCGGCCGGCGGCAACCGCGTCGGCCACGAGCTCCTCGCCTCGGTCACCGACCTGTCCGACGTCGACCTGGAGAACGCGCTCCGCCCCGCCATCGCCGGCAACGTCATCCAGGTGGCCGACGGCCGGGCGTACGTCTTCCGGCACTCGCTGATCCGCGAGGCGGTGCACGACGAGATGCTCCCCGGCGAGCACAACCGCATCCACGCTCGGTTCGCCGAGGAGATCGACCGCGACCGCGGGCTCGTGCCGCCTGGACGGGCCGCCATCGAGATCGCCCACCACTGGTTCTCCGCGCGCGACCACCTCTGGGCGCTCATCTCCGCGTGGGAGGCCTCGGGCAAGGCCGCCAAGGCGTTCGCCTACACCGAGCAGATCCAGCTCCTCGAACGTGTGCTCTCGCTCTGGGACCGGGTGCCGGACGCCCCGGAACGCATCGGCGTCGACCACACCACGGTCCTGGAGCTGGCGTCGGAGGCGGCCGTCATCAGTGGCGACACCGACCGTGGCCTGAAGTTCGTCAAGGGCGCCCTGGCCGAGCTGGACGAGACCACCCACGCGGAACGCGTCGCCCAGCTCCTCGTCCGCCGGGCGCAGCTCAAGAGTGACAAGGGCAGGCGTGGAGGGCTCGACGACCTCCGCTACGCCGAGCGGCTGGTTCCCGTCCCGGGTCCCGCCCGGGTCCAGGTGCTCACGAGGCTGAGCTCGTGGCTGATGTTCATCAACGAGACGGTGGAGGGCACCGAGCTCACCCGGGAGGCGCTGCGCATCGCCCGCGAGATCGGCGACCTGTGCCAGGAGGCCGAGCTGCTGACCAACCTCGCCCTCGGGCAGTCCCTGGAGGGCGACCTGGAGGCGACGCTCCTCACCAACGAGCGCGCGATGGAGATCGGCAAGAGCGTCCGCTCGGGACGCATCGTGCTGCGAGCGATGGCGAACAACGTCGACGCGCTCAACAACCTCGGCCGTTCCGAGCAGGCCGTGCGACTCGCGCTGGACGGCGAGGCCAAATCCAGAAAGTACGGCCGTTACCGCGTCAGCGGGGCGTTCATGGCCAACAACCGCGCGGAGGCGCTGGAGGCACTCGGCCGCTGGGACGAAGCGGTCGAGGCCATCGAGCAGGCCCTCGCCAGCGGCCCCATCCCGAGGATCCGCGGCCACCTGCTGCGGGTCCGGGGTGACGTCGCCGCGGCGAGGGGCGAGGTCGATCTCCTGGAGCGCATCCTCATCGAGGTCGGCGCCCTGCACGGCGGCGAGCTCAGCGAGTTCGCCCAGGAGTGGATGACCAACACCCGCCTCCTGATCGAGTTCCGCCTGCTGCGCGGCGAGCCGGTCGACGCGCTCAAGGCGACCGAGCACATCCTGTCGATCTCCACCACGCCGCACTCCAGCAAGCCCATGCTCGGATGGCGGTCCCTCGCCCAGAGCCGGCTGGTCTGCGAGGCGGCCGCGATCGCCGCTCCCGAGATCGCGGCGGCGGTACGGGCCAAGGCGGATTCGCTGGCGCCCGGCATGACGTCTGACGGCCCGATCGCCGACGCCTACCGACTGATGAGCCGCGGCGAATTCGACGAGGCCGCCGCCGCCTGGGGACGCCTCGGGCGGCCCCACCCCCGCGCCAGGTCCCTCACGCAGGCCGCCGCGGCGGTGGCCAGGACCGGCGACCGGGACGGGGCGTCCGTACGGCTGCGCGAGGCGTATCCCATCGCGCACGCGCTCGGGGCCCGCCCGCTCCTCACCGAGATCGAGGCACTGGCTCGCCGCGTCGGCACCACGCTGGCCGCGGTCTCCATCGAGGGCGGGGAGAACGGCCTGGCCGGGGCCACCCGGAACGGCCTTGCCGGGGTGGGGCACAGCGGCTCCGCGGGAGCGGGTCCCGGCGCCTCGGCGGGAACCGGGCTGAACGGGACGGTCCTGGCCGACCTGACGCCACGGGAGCTGGAGGTGCTCCGGCTGGTGGCTCAGGGCCGCTCGAACCGCGACATCGCGGGCGAGCTGTTCATCTCGGCCAAGACGGTCAGCGTGCACGTCTCCAACATCCTGGGCAAGCTCGGCGTCTCCACCCGCGGCGAGGCCGCCGCCGCGGCCCACCGCCTCTCCCTCCTCGCCTGATCCCGCCTTGCCGGAATGACGTCCTTGGGCCATCCGTTAGAGTTGGGTGGAAACACCGAAGGGGAGTAGTCCCAATCGCGTGATCGACATGCTGGCGTAAAGCCCGGTCGCGCGGGCCTCGTTCACGGGGCGGACGAGACCTTCGGCTTGGCAGCCATGCACGAACACGCTGCCGGGCCGAGGTCGACGTACCCCGAAACTCCCCGTGGTGCTCGCTTCCAGCCCGGTCGCGCGACAAGGAAGGGCGACCCCCCTGTGGAAGCGTTCTGGATCAGTCTCGGCGTCATCTTCGTGGCCGAGCTGGGTGACAAGAGCCAGCTCATGGCCATGACCTTCGCCACGAGGTTCAAGCCCTGGCCGGTGCTCGCCGGCATCACCATCGCGACGGCCGTGGTGCACCTCTTCAGCGTCGGGCTGGGCGGCCTCATCGGCGACGCGCTCCCGAAGACCGCCATCGCGATCGTCGCGGGCGTCGCGTTCCTGTTCTTCGCGCTCTGGACCCTTCGCGGCGACGAGCTGAGCGACGAGGAGTCGCGGAAGGCCGAGCGCACCACGCGCAGCGCCCTGATCGCCGTGACCGTGGCGTTCTTCCTCAGCGAGCTGGGCGACAAGACCATGCTCGCCACGATCACCCTCGCCACGCAGCATGGATGGTTCGGCACGTGGATCGGCTCCACGGTGGGCATGGTCGCCGCAGACGCCCTGGCCATCGTCGTCGGCCGGATGCTCGGCAAGCACCTGCCCGAGAAGGTCATCCGGTACGCCGCCGCCGCCGCGTTCGCGGTCTTCGGCGTCGTCCTCATCGCCGAGGCGCTCGTCTGAGGCCGGCCTCAGAGCCGGAGGCCGACCATCACGGGCTCGTTCACGAGGGTGACCCCGAACTTCGCCTCGACGCCGTCCTTGACCTCCCTGGCCAGCGCCAGCAGATCGGCCGCCGTCGCGGGGCCGTCGCACGAGGACGGCGAAGGCCCGGCGGGCTCCCCCTCGGGCATCGAGCCCAGGGCCTCGGGGTCGCTCGGGAAGCCGGTGACCCGGAGCCCGCCCGGGTTGGTCAGGGCGAGCGTGTGCTTGGTGGAGATGCGCGCCGGGCCCCGCCGGTATCCCTTGGGGAAGCCCGCGTGCTCGATGAGCCACGCGGCGGGCACCTTGACGGCCCCCCCGGGCATGTCCCAGCGGGGGAACCCCGGAGCCCGGCGCTCCAGCTCAGCCGCCTGCGGCCCGTCGAGCACGGGGTTGGTGAAGAACGAACCGGCGCTGCACGTGTCGGGGTCCGCGGCGTCGAGGACCATGCCCTTGCTTCGGCGCAGCTCCAGCACGGCCGTACGGGCCTCGTGCAGGGCGACCCTGCCGCCGATCTCCACGCCCAGCTTCGCCGCCAGCTCCTTGTAGGCGACGGGCCCGGACTTCTCGGACTTCTCCAGCGCGTAGGTCACGGACACCACGACGTAACGGGCGAGATCATCTTTGAAGACGCTGTGCCGGTAGGCGAACCCGCACCGCCCGGCGTCGAGGTCGAGCAGCTCCCCCGCCCGCCGGTCGTAGGCGCGGACGCCGACGACGGTCTGCGAGACATCTTGCCCGTACGCGCCGACGTTCTGGATCGGGGTCGACCCGACCAGGCCCGGAACGCCCGACAGGCACTCGATCCCGGACCAGCCCTCGGCCACGGCGCGGGCCACCAGGGCGTCCCAGTCCTCCCCCGCCTGCGCGGTCACCACGACACGGTCTCCCTCGTCGCGGACATCGACCCCGCGCGAGGAGACCCGCACCACCAGGCCGTCGAAGCCCTCGTCGGAGACCACCAGGTTGCTGCCGCCCCCGAGGACGAGCACGGGCTCACCGGCGCGGTCGGCCCGCGCCACCAGCTCGACGAGCTCCTCGCCCGTACGGGCCTCCACGAAGGCGCGGGCCGCCCCGCCCACTCTCAACGTGGTGTACGGCGCGAGCCGCACACCTGCCACACGGTCAGCCATGCACCTTCCCCAGCACGCCCCAGCACCTACGATCAGGCGCGCGAGCACCGCGCGCCGGCACTCAGCCTAGAGGAGCCGCCCCCGGACCGCGGCGCTCAACGGTTGCGGTGGGGACGGCGAAGCTCCTGGGCGCGCTCATGGGTCCGGCGGGACACCTTCTCGCCGTGCTCCGGGCCGGCGTCGTCGTGGTGGTCGTCATGCCGCTCCTGGTGGGCGGGCGGGTCCCCCTGGGGCACGGACGGCGCCTGGTCGTCGTCCCTCGCGGCCTCGGCGGCGCCGATCGCCTCGTCCAGTCTCGACGCCGCCAGGCTGGAGTCCCACAGCACCTGTGACGCGACCATGTCCTCGGTCCCCGAGTCCGTCTCGATGCCGTGGTCCGCCGTGGGCGCGAGCTTGTGACCATCGCGTTCGCTTGTGTGCTTCGGTGCTTCGTTCACGCTGCCCCACTACCCACCTGGGCGGCGAGCATCGGGTGATGGTGTACGCGTCCGTTTCTTGAGAACTCAACAGTGTGTTAAAAGCCAGTGCATGAATATGCATACCTCCGTCTTTCATGCGCCTTT
>NZ_JBEZFH010000275.1:0-8372 GCF_040649355.1 Sphaerisporangium sp. NPDC049002
CCGGCCCTCGCCCCCCCGTGGCGCCGGGCGGCCCGGCCGGGGGGCCCCCCCGGCCCGCCCCCCACCGCCGGAGCCGTACGGCCGCGGTTGCGGGTCGCGTCCCGAGCGGCGAGCCTGAACGGCAGGGGCAGACGCGCGGCGAGACGTCCCGCCACTCCGACCAGGGACGGCGTGAGCGCCACCATCCCCACCATCGTGAGAAGCAGTCCTCCCACCTGACCCGCGGACACCAGATTGTTGTCGATGTTCCGCCGATCCCCGAGGACGAAGAAGATCGCCCGGCCGTTGGAGAAGACGGTGAGGACGACCCCGAGCGCCACGGACACCACGCCCGCCGCCGGCCATCCCCTGCGCCCTCCGGCCTCTCCCCGCCGTCCCGCGAGCGTCGCCACGACGTCCGTACGGGCGGCCTGGCGGGCGGGCACCACGGCGGCCAGCACCGCGCTGGCGAGCCCCAGTGCCGCCACCCCCGCGACGGTCCCCACCGGCACCTCGTACGGCCCGGCCACCGTCCCCTCCCGCAACTGCTGGAGCACCGGAACGGCACCCCAGGCCAGGACGAGCCCGCCCAGAACGCCCAGCACCGCCGCGAGAGGGCCGAGCAGGAGGCTGTCCGCGAGTACGACGCGGCGAAGCTGGCGCTCCGACGCCCCCTGTGCCGCGATGAGCGCCAGTTCCCTCCTGCGGCGCCGGATCCCCACCGCGAACGCCGGCCCGGCGAGCAGGACGACCTCCAGGACGATCATCGTGACGGTCATGCCATAGGTGAGGAGCCTCAGCGGCGGCCGGTCGTCCTGTCCCGGCGGAACGTAGTCCAGGGCCTCGGGCGGCGGGTGGGAGATGACGGCGCGCGAGGCCACGACGAATCCCAGGGAGTTCAGCCGGGTGACGTCCCGCCATCCCACGGGATCCGGCGTGGAGACGAGCCACTCCGTCCTCGACGGACTCGGCACCAGCCCGCCGCCGGGGAGGCCGATCGCGAACTCGATGCCCTGGCGGCGGGAAACGCGGGGCGTGGCGACGATCCCCACCACCCGGAAAGCTCGGGCCCCTTCCGTCAACGTCAGCGTCGACCCGATTCCCGCCCCTCGCCGGACGAAGTCGGGAGAGACGAGCACCTCCCCGGCGGCGCTGGGGAAGCGGCCCCGCTCCAGGAGGTAGAGGCCGCGCGTCATCGGGTCCCGCAGGTCCAGCTCCGTCAACGACGCCGACGAAAGCCAGTGTCCGCTTCGGTACACCTCGGCGCTGGTCGCCCAGGGGATCACCCGGCTGCCGGGCGGCAGCAGACCGCCGATCTCCTGAGCGCTCCACGGCCGCCGGTCGGGGGTCGTGGAGGACCCGAGGGTGTAGCCCTGCCCGGAGTAGTCCTGCCTGACGGGCGTCCGCGGCCCCGGGCTCGGCCGCAGGAGGGCGTCGGCCGCCCCCATGGTCACGGTGACGCTCTCTTCGGGCGACACCTCAAAGGTCGCGAGCAAGGTGGTCACGGCCGTGATCACAGCAATCGGCAGCCCGACCATGATCACGATCAGCGAACTCCTCCCCTTGGCCCGCCAGGCGCTCCTCCTCGAAATCCGGAGCACAGCCCAGGTCCCGGCGAGAGCACCTCCGGCGCGCATGCCCATCAGACACTCGCCTGGGCCGCGGCGGAGTCGGCGATCTCGCCGTCGCGGAGGAAGACCACGCGGTCGGCCCAGGCTGCGTAGCGGGGCTCGTGGGTGACCAGGAGGACGGCGGATCCGGAGTCGGCGCGAGCCCGCAGGGCCTGGATGACGTCGTCCCCGGCGGGGGTGTCCAGGGCGCCGGTGGGCTCGTCGGCCAGCAGAACGCGGCGCACGCCGACCATGGCGCGCGCGATCGCGACGCGCTGGCGCTGGCCGCCGGAGATCTCGTCGGGGAAGCGGCCCGCGACCTCGGCGACGCCCATCTCGGCGAGAGCGTGCGACGCCTCGCTCCGGGCCCTGCCCGTGCGGACCCCGTCGAGCTCGCGCGGGAGCATGACGTTCTCCACGGCCGTCAGCGAGGGGATCAGGTTGAGGTCCTGGAAGACGTACCCGACGTGACGGCGCCGCATTTCGGCCAGCCGCTTGGGAGGAAGGGCCCCGACGTCGGCGCCCTCGACGACCACCCGTCCGGAGGTGGGCCGGTCGAGGCCGCCCGCGAGGTTGAGCAGCGTGGACTTGCCCGAGCCCGAGGGGCCCATTACGGCCACGAGCTCTCCGGCCGCGACGTCCAGGCTCACCCCTTTCAGCGCCTCGACGGCCGCCGCGCCGGAACCGTGGACGCGCGACACCTTCGTGAGGCTGATAACGGGCTCGTCCGCTGTTTCCGCGGAAAGATCAGTCATTCCTACTCCTGGGACGAATGCGCGGTGCGGGAGGGACGCGCCGGTGAGGACGGCGCGCCGGCCGGTGGCGGCGCGCTGGGGGAGGTCGCGGCCAGTACGGACTCGCAGTGGTCGAGCCACCGTTGTTCGGCTTCGGCTTGGAAGATCATGGAGTCGAGCACCAGGCGTTGCGCGGTCCCGGGCTCGGCGCGTTTGGCGCGTGTCAGGCTCTGCAGGGTGCGCATGGTGGCGCTGCGCTGGGCCTGGACGACCTGGCGGACCTCGACGCCAGGCGCGGTGACGGCCATGGCCAGTTTGATCACCAGTTCGTCGCGGGGCCGGTCGGCCTGGGCGATGGGGGTGCCGAACCATCGCGACAGCTCCGAGCGGCCCTCGTCGGTGATGGCGTACACCACCCGGCCCTGGTCATCCTGCTCGCCGGGCGCCACGAGGCCGTCGCGCTCCATGCGGGAGAGCGTCGTGTAGACCTGGCCGATGTTCAGCGGCCAGGTCGCCCCCGTGGACGCCTCGAACTCCACACGAAGCTGATAGCCGTAGCGCGGTCCCTGTGTCAGCAGGGCGAGAAGGCCGTGGCGGATCGACATGAATACTCAGTATGCATACTCAGTATGCTCTCGACAACAGATCCCGCATATTCTGGACACCTTGCCGTTGCCAGCCTGATACTCGGGAGATGAGCTCGACGCACCCGCCTGTGCGCGCCTCCGACGGGGACCGTGATCGCGCGATCAGTGAGCTCCGCGATCATGCGCTCGAAGGACAGATCTCGCATGACACCTTTCTCGGACGGGTCGATCGAGCGCTGCGGGCCCGCAGCCGCGTCGAGCTGACCGACCTCGTCTCCGATCTCCCGCCGCACGGCAGGTGGCGCCGGAGGCTGACCGAAGCCGTTGCCTCGGTCTCCGACCTCACCACGCGCATCGAGAGCGCGTGGCGCCGCCCGCGCCTCCCCCGGCTCGCCCTGCCCGCCGAGAGCCGGCCGCGCTATGTGGTGGGCCGTGGCTCCGAGTGCGACCTGATCCTCACCGACCTCACGGTGTCACGCGTGCACGCCGAGCTGCGCCGCGACAGCGAGGAGTGGCTCCTCGTGGACCTCGGCTCGCTCAACGGCACGCGGCTGAACGGCTGGCGTCTGGTCGGACCGGCCCACGTCCGCGCGGGGGACGAGATCGCCTTCGGCGAGTGCGCGTTCCTGGTGTCCCTGCCGCAGTAGGCGGTTCCGGCCGGACAAGATACGAACATTTCCGTATTGCCGTCTGGTCAGAGGTTCTCGATGATCGCGGCATGATCCGGGCCATCTACCTCTGGAGGAACCCGTGCGGATGCCCCGACGACCGGCCGGACTGCTGACGGCAGTACTCCTCACCCTCACCGTGACCTGGGCGTCGGGGGCGAGCGTTCCCGCGAACGCCGCCGACCCCGCGCCCGGCGTCGCGGATCTCACCAAGGATCTCGACCAGCTCCTCGGTAACCCCTACCTCGCCGTGGCCCGTTCCGGCGTGGTCGTCAAGAGCGCCTCGACGGGCGAGACGCTGTACGAGCAGGACCCTGGGAAGGTGTTCCTCCCGGCCTCGAACACCAAGCTGCTGACCTCCACCGCAGCCGTGGACACCCTGGGCCTCGACTACCGCTTCACCACGAGCGTGCTGAGCTCGGGACGCCGCCTGGGCTCGACCCTGGCCGGTGACCTCTACCTCAGGGGGACCGGCGACCCGACCATGCTCGCCGCCGACTACGACGCGCTCGCCGCCGAGGTGGCCGGCTCCGGCGTCAGGATCGTCACCGGCAAGCTGGTCGCCGACGACACCTGGTTCGACGACGTGCGGCTCGGCACCGACTGGGCCTGGGACGACGAGCCGTACTACTACGCGGCCCAGATCTCCGCGCTGACCGCCTCCCCCGACACCGACTACGACGCCGGCTCGGTGATCGTCTCCGTCGCTCCGGGCGCGTCCGCGGGTTCCGCCGCCAAGGTGACCACCACGCCGCCGACCGACTACCTCACGATCGAGAACCACGCCACCACCGGCACCGCGACCGACGTCCTCGTCAACCGCGTGCACGGCACGAACAGGGTCGTGATCACCGGCACGGTCGCGGGGCCGTACGACGAATGGGTCACGGTCGACGACCCGACCGGGTACGCCGCGTCCCTGTTCAGGAAGGCACTCGGCAAGCACGGGGTGCGTGTGCTCGGCACGACCGCCAGGGGTGCGACGCCGGCGGCGGCCAAGAGCGTGGCGCAACACGACTCCATGCCGCTCAGCCGGCTCCTGGTGCCCTTCCTGAAGCTCAGCAACAACATGCACGCCGAGATCCTCACCAAGGCGATGGGCCGCGAGGTCTCCGGCAGGGGCACCTGGGACGCCGGGCTGGCCGTCACGCTCGGGTTCGCCAACAAGAACGGCGTCAAGGCGGTACGGCTGCGCGACGGCTCGGGCCTGTCGCGGCTGGACGGCGTGACCCCGGGCGAGCTCACGGGCTTCCTCATCGCCATGCGCTCCAAGCCGTGGTTCACGACGTGGTACGACGCCCTGCCGATCGCCGGCAACTCCGACCGTTTCACCGGCGGGACGTTGCGCAGCCGCATGGCGGGCACCCCGGCGGCGAACAACGTCCACGCCAAGACCGGCTCACTGACCAGCGTGACCGGGCTTTCGGGCTACGTGACCAGCGCCGACGGCGAGCCGCTGGTGTTCTCGATCCTGACCAACAACTACCTTACGGGAAGCCCCAAGAACCTGGAGGACTCCATCGCGGTCCGCCTCGCGCGCTTCAAGCGGGACACGCCCGTGGACGCGACCGTACAACTCAGGACCGCCGACCCCCAGGGAAGCGACGCAGACCTCGAATGCTCCTGGCTCAAGCCCGCCCAGTGCTGAACCGCACCTGATCTCGGACCCGGCCATGGTAGCCAGGGCACGACGAGTCAGCCGTTACGTGCCTGCGGTCCTGACCGGTGTGCTGCCGCCGTCAGGAGCGATAGGTAGCCGACCAGTGAACTCGCGTAAGCCGCGTGCGGTAGCCCCGCGGGTAGAAACCTTAAATCCGGTTACGGGCGGACCGCCAGTCTGTCTATGCTCGATGGCCCCGGCAAACCGCCGATCGAGGCGAACTGCACGACCGGCGAGAAAGCCGAATAGAACGCGGGCGCAGGGGTCCGGGTGGTCGAGACAGGTTAGAAGTCGCATTTTGGCGTTCGTTTGATCAGATGCCTAGTTTCAACCCAACGTGCGCAACGATCGCCTTACCGGTCTGCGGGTCAAGGCGAAAGTACACGCGGCCGTGCCCCGGAGTGAACCGGCCATGAAGGTCGAAAACGCGTGGGATCCCGTCGAAGTCCTTGAACTTGCAGAGGCGCCTGCGCGTCTCGCCTTCGGGCGTCACATTGGACCTCCACGTGGGTTCTCTAGTGCGTTGGGGGTCCCAATCCCCGATGGCGTGGTCTATCCTGCGCAGTTCCTGAGCCGCCGGGACTACCCAGTCCAGACGAAGCTCCGAGAACTGCTGCTCGGTCTGAGGCAGAAACAGCAGACTTGGATAGAGATCCATGCGGGACTCCCATATCTCGGAGCCGCGTTTTAGAGCCGGTATGCCGATCTGCTTAATCCACTCCATATGTAGTCTGAGGTGGTCGAGTGTCGCCCCATGACGAACTTCGACGGCCTCTTCTAGTAGGAGCGCCTCACCGTTGGGGTCTTCAGTCAGGACGCTGCGATTGGCCTGCACCCATGGTGTGTTCCAGGCTGTGTCGACGAGTAGGCTCACTGACATGCCGTCCAGCAGGTGGGCAGCGCGCAAGGCCTTGGCGGCGCGGCCGTCGGAGAAGTAGTCGACTCCTTCTCCGACGCCAGGAGGAAGTACGTCGCTGAACGGAGCCCTGTTCTGCATACGGCGGATCCAGCGCCATAAATCGACATTGGCGGGCCGTCCGGACCACTCGGCCAGGTAATACCCAGGGGCGAGTTCCAACTCCTTCAACTTGACGTCGGAGATGAGGGCAGCATCCTGACGCTGATCAGTTACCGCGCGCAGGACGCGGACGAACTGCTTCATCGCCTCGTCCACCTGCTCCCTCGGCTGCGGAGCCGAGCAGGACAACTCGTTGAAGAACAGCAGGACTCGCACGAGGTCTCTTTCGCTGTAGGGGGATGCGGAAGGTCGTCAGTCGAGGAGCCGGTCGAGCGAGCGGTCCCATTCGTCAAAGAAGCCCGGCGGCCACTGCGACAGCATGCCGTCCGGCCCAATGGATGGGCTCACAATATCGATGACCCCGTCGGCGTTCCGCTGGAAGTAGTGCAGGCGGACGTCTTCGGCTGAGAGTTGTCCGCGCTTCACCGCCAGACGAACGCCATTGAGGATGTGGTCGCTGTGTGTCTCGACGACCAGTTGAGCGCCGGCGGAAGCGGCGGCGCAGGTGAGGCTCGCCATCGCGCTCTGACCCTGCGGGTGGACGTGAGCCTCCGGGTTTTCGAGGAGGATCATGGATCCCGGCCGGGCTGTCAGGCAGGCAACGACCACGGGCAGCACGTACGTGAGCCCGAACCCCACATTGGTCGGTCGCCGCGGGTTGGTGGTCAGCTTTTTAGTCCGAGTGAATTGGAACACAAGCCGGACGAGGTCGGTTTGCTCGATCACGGCGGTCTCAATCTTCACTCCGGGGCAAATTTCTCCCATCCATGCCTCTACCTGGTCAAGTAGCCGGGAGGATGCGTCTGGGTGGTGGAGCGCCTCGAATGGCACGACCTCATCTTGATTGTGCCTGAGGAAGTCGACCGTGAACTCACCGCGAGTGCCGAGAAAGCCGCGCCTGACTGCCATTTCGTGAGACCGTGGATAAGTCACGGCTGGATTGATCCGGTCCGCCCGCAGGTACTGGAATCCTGGATTGAACAAGGTGTAGGCGGCTTCGTCCTCATGATGGCGCGTTCGGACATGGAGTGGCGGCTCACACAATGTCAATGGGAGTAGGTCGTCTTCTCGCCCGTACTCGGCATGGAACTTGAATGGCATCGCGGATCCGGCTGCCAGCTCGAATCCTATTTCGGGGACCTTGCCTTGCTCGGCTATATAGTCCTCATGCAAGATATCCTGCCCCGTCCCCAGTTCGACGAGTTCACCATTGAGTGGGAGCCCTCCGATTGCACCACTCTCGTCGTCTTCGTTGTGGTCCACGAGTAGGCCAGAGTTATCCGCTTGGCGGAGTAGCGCTAGGGCCTGTATCATCGTGCTCTTGCCAGACGAATTCAGGCCGGATAGAAGCGTATAAGGGGCCAGCGAGACGTCTGCGGAAGCGAAGGCCTTAAAGTTCTTGATGGTCAGCCTGTCGATCATCTCGCCACCTCTCTCAATAGCTCTTCCACGGCACCGAATCGCCGTCGGACCTTCTCCGCGTCACCGGTAGCGACGGAGATGGCCTGGTGAAACTTGCCATCCTCCATCAGTTCCATAAGACGTGATTGCACCAGGTCACGCCGCTCTCGCAAAACCTCAATCTCACCCGGCGCCATCTTCGCAAGGTTGACCGAGATAGTCTCGAAAAGCGCCTTGTTGACTGGCAGACGTTTCTCTTGCCCTGCGAACCGTTTGCGAAAGGCGTGCTCCTCGAAGATGTCGCGAGCCGTGCGCATCGCCCGCTCGAAGTCCTCGGTGAGACGTGCAATGGCTCCACGATCAAGAGTGTTGATCTGCCTCATCGCCTGTCGGAGGAAAATATCGAGGTCCCCACGAGGATAATCGCTGGGCGGTGTGAGACGGAAGGCAAGGAAGCGTAGCACCATCTCGCGGTCCGCCATTCTGTCCTTCTTTACACTTCGAAGCGTCGCGTCAAGAAACGACTCGCCGTCCGCGAGCTTCGCCAATAATTCGCGTGCTTGACCAGGGATCAGGGCATGTCTTAGTTCCTGAAGGGTTAGGGCCCTGCCACCTGTATTGATACGCGCAAATATGTTGAACTTGACCGAATCGGGGGTTCCTGCCCTAATAAGATGGATTATCAGTTCAGTTTCATCTATCCTGGTCTTGAGCC
>NZ_JBEZFH010000276.1:0-8314 GCF_040649355.1 Sphaerisporangium sp. NPDC049002
CCACGGACTGGATCGCGGCCATGCAGCCAGGCAACACGCGGCCGACCCCGACGAACGAGGTCAACCTTCTCCAGCTCGTCGACTCCCAAGGCCGGCAACTCGACCAGCGGCGCCGAGCCTAGCCACAGGCACACCGCCGCGGACCTCGACTGCGACCGGGGGTACGAGTGGTGGCTGATGGAGCAGGCCAAGGCGCGCAACCCGAACATCAAGCTGGCGGGCCTGTCCTGGGGCGCCCCGGGATGGATCGGCAACCGCGCCTTCTGGTCGCAGGACATGGTGAACTACCTGGTCGACTGGCTGAAGTGCGCCAAGAACGGCCACGGGCTGACCATCGACTACCTGGGCGGCTGGAACGAGCGGGGCCGTGACCTCAATTGGTACATCAACCTGAACGCCGCCCTGGACGCCAACGGCTTCGGCAACGTCAAGATCGTGGCCGACGACACCAGCTGGGGCGCGGCCGACGACGCGGTGAACAACACGGCCTTCCGCAACGCCGTGGACATCTTCGGATCGCACTACGTGTGCGGCTACCGGAGCGCCCAGACCAACTGCCCCAGCTCCACGAACGCCGTCAACTCCGGCAAGGCGCTGTGGGCCAGCGAGAACGGCTCCGACGACTACAACGACGGAGCCAAGGCCCTCGCGCGTGGCATCAACCGCGACTACATCGACGGCAAGATGACCGCCTATCTCAACTGGCCGATCGTCGCCGCCATCACCCCGAACATCCCGTGGCCCACGATGGGCGTCGCCATCGCGCCCCAGCCGTGGTCGGGCTACTACGCGGTCGGCAGGAACGCCTGGACGATGGCGCAGACCACCCAGTTCACCGCGCCTGGCTGGCGCTATCTGGACTCCTCCAGCGGCTACATCGGCGGGGTCCGCACCAACGGCAGCTACGTCTCGCTGAAGTCGCCCGACAACTCCGGCTACAGCACGATCATCGAGACCGTGGACGCGACCGCGGCCCAGACGCTGAACCTCACCGTCACCGGGGGCCTGTCCACCGGCACCGTTCACGTCTGGTCGACCGACCTCAACTCCACCAACCCCGCCGACCACCTGGTGCGCGGCGCCGACATCACTCCCTCGGGCGGCGCCTACTCGCTGACCGTCCAGCCCGGCCGCGTGTACACCATCACGACGACCACGGGCCAGGGCAAGGGCACCGCCACGAGCCCCGCGTCCGGGTCGATGGCGCTGCCGTACTCCGACACCTACGACGGCTACGCGGTGGGCAAGGAGGCCAAGTACCTGATGGACCAGCAGGGGGCCTTCGAGGTGACCGCCTGCGGCGCGGGCCGCCCGGGCCGGTGCGTACGGCAGATGGCCCCGCGCATGCCGATCACGTGGGACGGGGACTACGACCCGTACGCGCTGCTCGGCGACGTGAACTGGAGCAACTACACCGTGACCTCCGACGTCCTGCTGGAGCAGGCGGGCTACGTCAAGCTCATCGGCCGCGGGGGCACGCAGCGCTACGACCCGGCCGGGCAGAACGCGTACTACCTGCAGGTCAGCGACTCCGGCGCCTGGTCGATCCAGCGCAACACCACCGCCAACGCCGTCACGACGCTGCGCGGCGGCACCGTGGCCGCCCTCGGCACCAACCGGTGGCACACCCTCTCCCTCGGCTTCTCGGGCTCGACGATCACCGCCAAGATCGACGGTACGACGGTGGGCACGGTCACCGACGCGACCTGGGGTGCCGGCCAGGTCGGCATCGGCACGGGCGCGACCGAGACGGCGCAGTTCGACAACCTGTCGATCACGCCCGGACCGGGCAACGGCTCGTCCGGCGTACTTCGCGGCGCCGCGTCGAGCCGCTGTCTCGACGTCCCCGCCCAGTCCCAGGCGAACGGCACTCAGGTGGCGATCTGGGACTGCAACGGCGGCGCGAACCAGCAGTGGAACCTCACCTCCGGCAAGCAGTTCCAGGTGTACGGAAGCAAGTGCCTGGACGCCGAGGCGGGCGGCACCGCGCCCGGCACCAAGGTGATCATCTGGGACTGCAACACCGGCGCGAACCAGCAGTGGAACCTCAACACCGACGGCACGGTCACCGGCGTGCAGTCGGGCCTGTGCCTGGACGTCACCGGCGAGGCGACCGCCAACGGCACGCTGGTGGAGCTGTGGACCTGCACCGGAGGCGCCAACCAGAAGTGGACCCGCACCTGACGGGCACGCGGGGCCCGGGCACGCCGGCACGCGCGCCCGGGCCCCGCGCGAGGGCATGCGGGATGGGCGATAGTTGGCTCATGACCAGCAACGTTGTCAGTCCGGCCGCCATGCTTCGGGTAGCGCTGGAGGAGGCCAGGTTGGGGTACGCCGAGGGCGGCATCCCGATCGGCGCCGCGCTGTTCGCGGCGGACGGCCGATTGCTCGGCCGGGGCCGCAACCGCCGCGTCCAGGACGGCGACCCGTCGGTGCACGGCGAGACGGCCGCCTTCCGCGACGCGGGCCGCCAGCGGACCTACCGGGGAACCACCATGGTGACGACGCTGTCGCCCTGCTGGTACTGCAGCGGCCTGATCCGCCAGTTCGGCATCACCGGGCTCGTCGTCGGCGAGAGCCGTACCTTCACGGGCCAGCACGAGTGGCTCGCCGCCAACGGCGTGAACGTGCTCGTCCTGGACTCCGAGGAGTGCTCCGACCTGATGACCGCCTTCATCGCCGCCAACCCGGCCCTATGGAACGAGGACATCGGAGAGGACGAATGAGCCCGGCCCCCGCCCGCTCCCCCCGATGATCCCCGCCGTACGGCCCGTCAGGCCGTCCTGACCGGAATAAGTCGCCCCGCCGCTACGCTGAGGACGGTTGAAACTTCAACGACATGAGGGACGGATGAGCGCGATGCAGTTCGGGATCTTCACCGTAGGCGACGTCACCACGGATCCCACCACGGGCAGGACACCGAGTGAGCACGAGCGGATCACGTCGATGGTCGCCATCGCGCTGAAGGCCGAAGAGGTCGGCCTCGACGTCTTCGCGACCGGCGAGCACCACAACCCGCCGTTCGTGCCGTCCTCGCCCACGACCATGCTCGGCTACATCGCCGCGCGGACCGAGCGGATCATCCTCTCCACGGCCACGACCCTCATCACCACCAACGACCCGGTGAAGATCGCCGAGGACTTCGCGATGCTCCAGCATCTGGCCGGCGGGCGCGTCGACCTGATGCTCGGACGGGGCAACACCGGGCCGGTGTACCCGTGGTTCGGCCAGGACATCCGCCAGGGCATCCCGCTGGCCGTCGAGAACTACGCGCTGCTGCACCGGCTGTGGCGCGAGGACGTCGTGGACTGGCAGGGAAACTTCCGCACGCCCCTGCAGGGCTTCACCTCAACCCCCCGGCCGCTCGACGGGGTCGCTCCGTTCGTGTGGCACGGGTCGATCCGCAGCCCCGAGATCGCCGAGCAGGCGGCGTACTACGGTGACGGGTTCTTCGCCAACAACATCTTCTGGCCCAAGGAGCACTTCATCCGCCTGATCCGGCTGTACAGGGAGCGGTTCGCCCACTACGGCCACGGCACGCCCGAGCAGGCCTACGTGGGGCTCGGCGGCCAGGTGTTCATGCGCAAGAACTCCCAGGACGCCGTGCGCGAGTTCCGCCCGTACTTCGACAACGCGCCCGTGTACGGCCACGGCCCCTCGCTGGAGGAGTTCACCGACCAGACGCCGCTCACGGTGGGAAGCCCTCAGGAGGTCATCGACAAGACGCTGACCTTCAGGGAGTCCTTCGGCGACTACCAGCGGCAGCTGTTCCTGATGGACCACGCGGGCCTGCCGCTGAAGACCGTGCTGGAGCAGCTCGACATCCTCGGCGAGGAGGTCGTGCCCGTGCTGCGCAGGGAGTTCGCCTCCGGCAGGCCGGCCCAGGTGCCGGACGGCCCCACCCACGAAGCCCTCGTCGCCCGCCGCGACGCCGAGGCGGACGAGGAGCGCGCGGTCACCGCCGGCTCCCCCTCCTGACCGACCCCCGCACCCCATGGAGGAGCAGATGAAGCCCCTGAAGCTCGTAGCCGTGTCGGCGGGACTCAGCCGGCCCTCGTCGACACGCCTGCTGGCCGACCGGCTGCTGGAGGCGGCCAGGCGGCGCCTGGCCGAGGAGCGTACGGTCGAGGTCCGCGTGGTCGAGCTGCGCGACCTGGCGACCGACATCGCCAACAACCTGGTGACGGGGTTCCCCGGCGCCCGCCTGCGTGAGGCGCTGGACGCGGTCGCGGAGGCCGACGGCCTCATCGCCGTCACCCCGATCTTCACCGCCTCCTACAGCGGGCTGTTCAAGTCGTTCTTCGACGTGATCGACAACGCCGCGCTCACCGGAAAACCCGTGCTCATCGCGGCGTCCGGTGGCACGGCCCGGCACTCGCTCGCGCTCGAACACGCGCTGCGTCCCCTGTTCGCCTACCTGCGCGCGATCGTCGTGCCCACCGCTGTGTACGCCGCCTCCGAGGACTGGGGGACGGCCGGGAGCGCGGGCGCCGGCGACGACCTCGCCGGCCGGATCGGCCGCGCGGCGGATGAGCTGGCCGACCTCGTCCTACGCCGACCGGCCACCCCGGAGCGGGCGGACGCCGACACCGTCGTCCCGTTCGAGCAGCACCTCGCAGCACTACGCCCCTGACCACCCCCGGCGCGGCTCGGCACGACGGGTTCCCGGCCACGGGTGCGAGAAGGTCCTCGTCCGTCTCGACGTCGCCGCCGGGCGGTGTACTGGTCAGCGTTGGGGCGGTCGCGGCGGACGAGAGCGAATTCATCGCCGCAACATCAGCGCCCCAGTGCTGATCCTGATTCGAGAGAACGGCGCCGGGACATCAATAAGGGGTTTCCTGGATCTTCCGAGCTTCAGCCGAAGCCCGGTCGTTCATTTTACGAAGACCGGCGATGTCCGACTCATGCTTGGCCAACCCGGTCGCATAGAATTGATCTTCGATCTTGCGACGATTCTCCGAATAGCTGATCGCCGAATCACACTTGGCATCGGCTGTAGCAAGCTCCACTTCCCTGTTCTGCGCCTCCTCGGAGTCGACCCTTTGGAGCGCATGCCCGCTCGCGGCCACCTCTCGGGCGGCTTCCGGATCTTTGAGACCCATGTGACCAGCTTCAGCCATGCAGTCCGACCACCGCCTGTTCAAATCGGTGATTCGGCTGTCGGATTTCACCTGCTGTTGTACTTCCATCGCGAACGAGCCCGCGAAGGTACCCCACTTCAACCAATCCTCCAGCGATCCGAACAGCCTCGAACGCGCCTCTGACAGACACCCGTCGCTCGAAGTCTCGGTGGTTCCCCCCTGCGGCAGAGTGACGCTCACCACTGGAGCGTCATCGCGTCCGAAGAAGGCATCCCCCCACCTCTGCTTGTCTTTTTCGGAGAGTTGGCCGAGTCCGGACGAGTCACCGTCTTCGGAAGTCTGAAGGTGCTCCTTGGAACGATATCCAGTACTACGAGCCTCGCTCAGAGGAGTGCCGTATGTATCGGCTACCAGCGTGGGGTTAGCGTCCCGGTCTGGGCCCTTGCGCTTGACGTAAGGAAGCCCTTTGCCGGTCATACAACGATATATCAGCTCCTCCGTCGCGGCATAACGTCCACTGTCTCCGGCAAAGAGGCCTTCGACCGCATGAATGATCTTTGGGTCGTGGCCGGGGAGCCGTCCACCTACCTCTAAGGCAGGTGCTTCTCGCTCATTTGTCTCGGCGGTAGATGACGCGACGAGAGTCACGGCGCCAAGTGAGCCGATCACCCCCAGGATCGATCCGGTCCACAACCACGTTCTACGTCGAACCATGAAAGCCGAATCTCCTTTGGATTCATATCAACATGTGCCGCCACTGCGCCGACGATCGGCAAACGGGCTCATCGCCATTCGAGGGTGTAGGTGAGGCCCGCAGTCCAACCGGAGAGTCCACGAGGCTGACGGTCAGCGTTCGACTTCGGTCGGATTCCCGATGACCGCCAGTCCATCGCCGTCACTGATCAGCTGAATCTCGTTATCCATCGTCGGCTCCTGAAGTGGGGCAGGGAAGCGGCTCTCCGCAGTTGAGGGTGGAGCCGGGGTGTGCGCGGCGGTCGCGGGCGGGGGTCGAGGCCTTCCAGGATGGGAGTTCCTACGTTCACCGTCCGACCGAAGATCTCGACGTGCCCCACGCTACCTTCGACGCCCCTGACGTGACCGCGTTCTTAGACGACGCCGGCCGTCCAGGCGTCCGCGGTGTCGAGGTCGCCGTCGCCGTCGCGCTTGACCTCAACCAACGTTGAGGGCACATGCTGAGCGGGACATCGCGCGTGGCCGACGACGAGAGAGGCATTTTGATGATCCTGGTTACCGGGGGCACCGGCAATGTGGGCCGGCACGTTGTAGCCCAGTTGCTGGAGAGGGGCGCCGGGGTGCGTGTGCTGACCCGGAGCCCCGCCTCGGCCGTCGTGCCGGAAGGCGCGGAGGTGGCGGGCGGCGACCTGGCCGATCCCACCACCCTGGATGCCGCGCTGGAGGGGGTCGCGTCGGTGTTCCTGGTCTGGCCCACCCTTTCGGCCGACCACGCCGCGCCCGTGACCATCGAGGCGATCGCCAAGCGCGTCGGACACGCCGGGCGCATCGTCTACCTTTCTTCGAACGGCGCGTCCGGCGACGCGGGGCCGGAGACCATCCTCGGGTCGCACGCACTCCTTGAGCGCCTGATCGAGCGGTCAGGACCGGAGTGGACGTTCCTGCGTCCCGGGGGGTTCGCGACCAACACCCTGATGTGGGCGTCGCAGATCCGCGACACGGGCGTCGTCCGCTGGGCCCACGGAGCGGCCTCCAGGCCGCTGATCCACGAGCGGGACATCGCGGCCGTGGGGGTGAGCGCTCTCACCGGCGAGGGGCACGGCGGAGCCAGATACGTGCTGACGGGCCCCGAGACGCTGACCCAGGTCGAGCAGGTGCACGCGATCGGCGAGGCGCTCGGCCGCCCGGTGCGGTGGGAGGAGCTCGCACCGGAGTCGGCGCTCCAGGAGATGATCGCCCAGGGGTGGCCGGCCGCGCTGGCGGAAGGCGTCCTCGGCGCGCACGCCCAGATGGTGACGGCGACCGAGCCGGTCACCTCCACCGTGGAGGAGGTGACCGGGGCACCGGCGACCCCGTTCCGCCAGTGGGCCACCGACCACGCCAAGGACTTCGGCGCTCCCGCCTGACCGCGAACCGGACCCGCGACTCCGGCGCTTCCGACTGGCCGCGAACCGCGCCCGCGGGGCGCGTGCCTGATCGTCATGGCGGGCCCGCCGCCACCTGGCAGGGCCTCAACCTGCTCGGCTTCGCGCTCATGGACGCACGCGACGCCCTCCGCACCGCGCGCTGACGCGGCGGAGCGGTTTCGCCCGCGCGCGGAGTGGCAGGCTGTCCAAGGTGGACGACATGTGGGATCTGGTGGTGGTCGGCGGCGGCCCGGCCGGGAGCGCGGCCGCCCTCCGCGCCAAACGGCTCAGGCCGGAGGCGCGGGTGCTGCTGCTCGACAAGGCGGACTTCCCCCGCGACAAGGCCTGCGGCGACGGCATCGCCGCCCACTGTCGCGACGAGCTGGCCCTGCTCGGGATCCCCGACCTGATAGCCGACTACCGGCCGACGCGGCGGCTGACGGTGGTCTCCCCCGGTGGCGCGCGGGTCTCCGCCACGGTCGCCCGGCCCAACCACGTCGTCCCCCGCATGGTCTTCGACGCACGCCTCGTCGACGCCGCACGGGCCCTCGGCGTCGACGTACGCCGCCACCGCGTTCGCGCGCTGGCCGCGGAGGACGGCCACGTCGTCCTCGACGGGGTCATCGCCGCCCGTGCCGTCGTCGCCGCCGACGGGGCCAACTCGGCCGTACGGCGCCTCATCGGCGTCGCCGCAACTCCGGACAAGCACGTCGCGATCGCCGTCCGCGGCTACGCCGACGTGCCCGGCGAGGACGACGTGCAGCTCATCGCCATGCAGAAGGAGGGATGGCCCGCGTACGCGTGGTCGTTCCCGATCGGCGACGGCACCGCGAACGTGGGCTTCGGGATGCTCCTGCCCCGGCTGCGCGCCACCGGGCTGCCCGGCCGCGAGGTGCTCCACGGACGGCTCGCCGAACTGCTGCCCCACCTGCCCGCCCGCGACCTGCGCGCCCACCATCTGCCGCTGTCCCCCGGCCGGCCGAGGCTCGGCGCGGGCCGGGTGATGCTCGCCGGGGACGCCGCCAGCCTCATCAACCCGGATCTCCACCAGCGACCGCAGCACCGCCGGAGCGCTCGCCTCCTCATAGGCCGACGTCGCCCGCACCAGGTCCCGGTGCCGCTCAGCATGGGAGA